>JADDOQ010000013.1:21674-26116 GCA_016782315.1 Nitrososphaeraceae archaeon
GTTACTATGTAAATAACAATACTGGAAAATTACATATATTATGCAATATGTATGTCTTGTTATTTTGCGACCTTTATTACTGTGTGTATTCAGCTTAATTTTGAATAAAAACAATATTAGCGTTTGTTTTGATTATGTGGATTTGCCTAAATCAAAAAGTAAGGAATATGTGAAAATTGTCTGTTGTATCCAAGTAAAGGATTTGTGATACTGTTTATGACAAAGGGTTATTAGGGAGTTAATGATTCTTCCGCTTCATCTAATACTGTGTTTATTGCATTGACGGTTTGTCTGATATCCTCTATTGGTGCATTGCTGTCTATCTGCGCACTTAGTTGCTCTCTCAGTAGTTCCTCTCCCTGTTCTGATAGCTCTTCACCTATTGGCTCCTCAATATACTCAAAATTGTCCAAATAAGCGGTTGTTGCCAATTCACTAGCCTTTGCAGTATCATTAGCTGCATATGCCGATATTGTTTGATTGAGCAATGACCTAATATTCAAAATATAACCTTGAGTGCTTGTTTCATTATCCGCAGATGTCGACACATTCCCAGAAGAATTGCCTTGAGTATTATATACCTGGGCAAATGATGGTGTTAATGAGATATTGTACATTAGTGACGATATTGCGGCCACAGCAAGAATCATAATGATTTTTCTTTGTTGAATGTTTGTAAACATGTCAGAATGTTTATGAATTAATGTATTTGATTCATTATTTGATTCTCTTTTTTGAGAATATAAAACCAAATTCAATTTGATTTAGAACTGCTGAGTATATGCATCTGTGTTTTTCTCTTGAATTAAACCCGTTGCTAGCTTATTTGTTAAACAAACCACTATTTACAATAAAGATACCATTTGATAATAATTTAATTACCAATGTGCGTATAATTGAGTGCCTGTTGCCGTCTACACCAAGCATTACTATTTAAAAATATGTCTGCTTAGAGGGACATGAATTGTAATGGGCTCTCATGATTTGTTATTCAATCGTATAGTTACTATAAAGTAAAACAGAGTTTTAAAGTTATTATCACAAGATGTCAAAGTGGTAAACTCATTTGAAATTATTTGGTATGTTGTAAAATGCAATTCAAAAAATAAAACCAAATATTTCTAACATGTGGTTTTTAAATTCCTTTGTTCTCGATGCGTGCCATGAATGTTTTCTTGCTGAATAATTTTGTTTTGTAATGACTTGTTCCATATTTAAAAAATTAGACAATAATAATGTGTCTTGAATTATACCATCAAGTCACTAATAATATTTAATTTAATAACCTATTGATAGCAATAATTAATATGTTTTAAATTTACAGAATGCTATTAGATTGATCCCAATTGTTTCAGTCTTTCTATTGATGATGTTTTTTATAATTGTCAATCCTATATTTTTTAATCATGCAACAAGCCAGCAAATGGATATTTCAAAAACTCCAATATCTTGTATATCGCCGTCGAAATGTGCCGACGAGGTTTTTGTTACTTATTATCAAGAATTTTCTTTCGTAGGGAATATAGTAAATACTACAACAACATGGATAGCAGACTATGGATATGCTGGAGTGTTTCTCGCTGCATTATTGGAAAACCTTTTTCCACCTATACCAAGTGAATTGGTATTTCCATTAGCTGGTTTTACTGCATATTCTAAAAATTTGGGGTTGGTAGAAGGTGCCCTTGGTATGGCTATCATGGGGGCAGCTGGATCTACTGTAGGCGCAATAATAATCTATTATGCATCGAGGCAAATAGGCAGACCTGTAATTCTAAGATACGGAAGATACATTGGAATTGGGAAAGAGGGACTAGAAAAAACAGAAGAATGGTTTGAAAGACACGGTCAATCAGCAGTATTTTTTGGGCGGATGGCGCCTGGGATAAGGGAAATTGTGTCGATACCTGCAGGCATTCAGAAAATGAGGCTATCGGTGTTTATTCTCTTTACCTTTGCAGGATCATTATTATGGTGTGTTTTTCTCACGCTTGTCGGTTTTTATGCAGGGAAAGCATGGAATAGATTCTATGATAAATATTCCATAACTTTTGATATAATGGCTGTTGTTATAGTGATTGGAATTGTTTTGGGAATTGTTCTTAGACATTATAAAATTAAACGAAATAAAGATCGTAAAGGCAATCAATGAGATACTAAAACCTATAAGATTCAGAGGCCATTTAATTATGAATTTACCCGGAAAATAGATTTTTTTATTGAGTTAAGTTTAAGACATGGGGATAAGGACTCGAAACTATGTTTTTAGAATTGGATTCTTCCATGAATCATTTTATATAGTTATTGGTTCATTTGGTATGAGCGATTTCTCTGTTCTATGGTATGCTTTATCGACATTGGTTTAATATCAATGAACTATGGATATGGTTGATGTGTTGGATGCGAGAAGGTGGAAGTGTGTTGAATCCATATGGGTATGTGTTGTTTTTATGCATTCATAGAAATTTTTGATACCTACTGTAACAGCAGTCTTGGTTTAAAGATCATATGGTTGCATTCTATCTTTTCTCATTTATTTGAGAGCCCAAATGTTTATTTAGCTAAGATAACTTTTATAATTTAGTACAATCGGCTCCAATATTGTAGCAGATTGCCGATGACAAGATATATTTCATAAAAAATCCATGTTGCCATTATTGTCTCATGGTTTTACAGCACATTTTACTGATGTTACCATTTTTGGAGAAATCCTATGGATCAGCTTTGGTTTAAATGCTTTAATATATCTGAATCAGTTTTGAATTCATCTTGAAGGTGGGTGTTCCATTGCCTCAGGCGGGGTCACAGGCAACAAGGGAGAATGTACTTCATGTTGCACAAATGGCAGAAAGTGAGGGTCTTGACTCCATCTGGGTGTTTGAAAGGCTTCTTTGGCCCGCCCATCCCCAAACCCCTTATCCCGCAACACCTGATGGGAGTCTACCTGAAGAATATCAAATAATGATGGATCCGCTGGAAACACTGACATTTGTATCTGCAAATACCAATAAAATTTCACTAGGAACATCAGTTATCTACATGCTGTTTCATAATCCTGTAGTTTTAGTTAGGAGATTTGCTTCACTAGACATACTTTCACAAAGAAGAAGCACTGCTGGATTTGGTATCGGTTGGTCCAAAGATGAATTCCAGGTTTCCAATGTACCGTTTAGCAACAAGGGAAAGAGGGCAGATGAATATGTAAGGGTGTTGAAAAAGATGTGGGCTGAAGAAAATGTGGAATTCAAAGGACAGTACTATAGCATACCTCAATCAAAGATAGGACCAAAACCATTACAGAAACCATATATTCCAATCTACCTTGGAGGATTTAGCCCAAATACAATTAAAAGGATTGTTGGGAATGACTTGAATGGTTGGCTTGGTATTGTGGGTGGTGTAGCACCGCTAGGATATGTCGAAACCATCATAAAGGATTTTAGAATCGAAGCAATCAAAGCAAACAAAAATGCAGATAGTTTCGGGATTATTCTCTTGGCCTATCCAGATCTTAAAGAAAATTCCTTTATCGCTTCTGGCAACAATACAGATAGGCCCACTTTGACATGAACTATTGACGAAATAGGCGAGGATATAAGGAAAACGAGGGATTTAGGTGTAGACCACATAGCATTTGGCTATAATTTCTCACCATTAGGCAAAGACATTGATAAAATGATTGACCTTACAAAACAGCTCTCAGGATTTGCCAAATAAATGAAATTGGATTGGTAAAGGATAAGCAATCACTTATCATTCTTCCAGGTGATTGTTTTTTGTGGTTGTATCTTTATGCAGTATTCCCCAATCCCAACCTCCTTGTATTGAGGATACTTTTGATAGAGCACTTTGTGAATTTCTTTTAGTACGGAATTGTTGTTTCTATTATTGTTATTCTCATTTCCTTTCTCCTCCTCTTTGCCTATCAGACATGCCTTGCCTTGAATCATTACAAAAACCAGTTTACTCCAATCATCATCATATTCGTCTATTAGCAGGGCAACATTTGGATTGTGTTGTATGGTTCTAACTCTTTTTAATTTTTCAACTGGTTGTGTTTTCCTTTTCCTTTCCAGTGGTATGTAAATAGTGGTGACCAATAAATGCAAAGACTACTGGTACTGTATGAGGCATGTTTTCAATGTCAATTGTGGAGAGTCTGGCAACTCTAGCCCTTTTTGCTATTGTTTGAACAAAAGCAGCATCATTTGATTGCATGTGGATAACTTTGACCTTTATGTTATTACGGTTTCTTTATCCAATGGTGTTATGGATTCAAATGAAAATTGAACAAACATTGACCCTTTGTATTTCAAGGATTTTTAATTTCATATGGTGATAAACCCGTAAAAAGATTCGGCCGATTCGTTATGTTGTTTAGTACATAACTCCACCTTGCGTATTGGCATGCATAAACAACTAATAAAAAAAGGTTGAATGAA
>JADDOQ010000110.1 GCA_016782315.1 Nitrososphaeraceae archaeon
CAATCAGAAATGCATCAGCTCCAAATTTCTTTAAATAAACGATATCTTCCTTTGAGTAAATTCCACTCTCTGATAGAACCAGATTGTTACCTTTGCTACAGCTTTGTAGGATTTGCCTTGTTGTGTCTAAATCTATTTTGAGGGTATCCAAGTTTCTGTTGTTAATCCCAATTATGTCAAATAACCTGTTGCCTTTCTTATTTAGTTTTATTGTGTCTTCAAACTCCTCCTTAAAATGAGTTTCAACAATAACTTGCAAACCTAGTTTTTTTGCGTATTCCCCAAGTTTTTCTAAACTGCCCTCTGCCATGTCCTTATCGAAAATTGTTTTGATTAGTAAAATACAGTCTGCCCCTATTTTTTTTGCCGTATTGATTTGGGTTTCGCTAACAATGATATCCTTCATTAAGATTGGTAGGGTGGTTTTTTTTCTAATTCTCAAAACGTGGTCTATAGAACCGTTAAAGAGAAAAGGTTGGGTTAATATGGATATACCGGATGAATGCGCGTTTTCCATTTCTGTTGCTATTGTTTCCAGACTCACGCTATTACTATCCATTATTGTGCCCTTTGATGGGGATGAAAATTTTATTTCAGTTATTATTGGCACGTGTTTGCAATTCCTTAAACTTTTTCCAAGATCTATGGTTGCGTGGTTGTTGAAATTAGAGTCACTCTTTATTTCATAAGATCCATTATCTATAGACTTGAATGAGTTATCTACTAGGGTTTTTAATAGGGACCTATTTCCAAAAAACTTTAGATTATTGATGGTCATGTTAAGATGAAGGGGTTTGTTGTAATTAATGGTTTATTTTGTTTAGGAAATTACCCATCCTAGTTACCTGTAAAAGTTAATGTACCTGTCTTTCTTTTGGTATTCATTATGATTTTTTATTGTGTTGATTAGAATGTCCAAACAAGTGTTCTCTGTAATCTCACCAGTTACAACCTTTGAAGACAAAACCGAAATATCAAAATAGTTTTCCAAAGTAGAACTCATTTTATGAAGGGTATCGGATTTTTTTACAAGGTTTTTTATTCTGAGGGTATGGTAATTCATATGAATTTCATTTGCTTCGTCATAGTCAACACCATAAATGTCTGATATTTTTAAGTTAATGTTTTTTTCATTTTCTTTGGAAATATTATTGTGTAGTGTATCTATTGCATTTTTTCCTTTTAATGCCTTATTTTTGTTGTTGCTGTTGCTGTTGTTGCTGTTATCGGAACCATCATCTTCAACTTTAAAAGAATTCATAATAGGGATACTAACCATTAACGACCCGAGATACAAAAACCTTTCAGTATAAATTTTTGCTTGTCAAAACACTGAAACCTTGGTTATTTTTGTTGATAGTCTTTCTTTTTAATAAACACTTAATTATAGAATGATGGATTTACCTTTTCTATAAAGTTATGGTTATTCCTCCAAAATTCATATTTGTTACAGGTGGTGTAATGTCTGGCTTAGGAAAAGGAATTGTAACTTCTTCTACTGCAAAATTATTGCAACTTTGTGGGTTAAAGGTGTCATGTATAAAAATTGACCCATACCTTAACTACGATGCCGGAACAATGAATCCTCTTACTCATGGTGAGGTATTTGTAACTGAAGATGGTGGTGAATGCGACATGGATGTTGGTAATTATGAACGGTTTCTTGATGTAAACCTAACCATAGACCACAATATTACTACGGGTAGAATTTATTCTAATGTCATAAAATCTGAAAGAGAGGGTAAATACCTTGGCCAATGTGTTCAAATAATACCTCATATAACTGATGAAATTAAAAACCAGTTAAGAGAAATACCTGTAAAAGAAAATCTGGACATACTAGTAGTTGAATGTGGAGGTACAGTTGGCGATATTGAAAGCTTACCATTTTTGGAAGCATTAAGGCAGATGAAACTCGAAGACGAATATTCTGACACTTTTTTCATTCATGTAACTTTGGCACCGGTCTTAGATACCGTGGGGGATCAAAAAACTAAACCTACGCAGCATAGTGTTCAGGAATTGCGTAGGATCGGCATTCAGCCGGATCTTTTAGCTGTAAGGTGCAAAACTCAATTGACCAAAGACACAATAAGAAAAATCTCACTTTTTGCAAACATTTCTCCTGAATCTGTAATGTCTTGCCATGACGTTTCCTCAATTTATTCGGTGCCTGAAATATTATATGAACAAGGAATTGCAAAAGTGATTTTAAAAAAGTTGAATTTATCATTTGTGTTGGATGATATTTCGAATTGGAAGAAAATATCAAAAACCTACGTTAGCTACAAAGATCATATAAAAATTGCAATAATAGGCAAATATGTTAATCTAAAGGATAGCTATGTCAGTGTCTATCAAGCCTTACTCCATGCCGGTGCAAAACTTGGTACTGAAATAGAGATTGATTGGGTTGATTCCGAAAAATTTGAAGTAAAAAGTGGTGATGTGAATGATTATGGATCATTTGGTAACAATCTTAATTCACTTTACTCTTATGATGGAATATTGGTCCCAGGTGGTTTTGGGGGGAGGGGAAGTGAGGGCATAATCAACGCGTCAAACTATGCCCGAGCCAACAATATTCCCTATTTGGGAATATGTTTTGGTTTCCAATTGGCAATAATTGCTTTTGCAAGATATGTTTGTAAATTATCCGACGCAAACACAACTGAAATTAATGAGAAAACCACAAATCCTGTAATAGTATACATGCCCGAACAGAAGCATATTAAAAATTTAGGAGGCACAATGAGGCTGGGTTTGCATGAAATTGATCTGTCCTCTGATTCAAATGCTTTTGAAATCTACAAAAGCAGCTCAATTGAAAGAAGGCATAGGCATAGATATGAATTTAATCAAAATTTTAAAGAACTTTTGGAAAAGCACGGAATGAGATTTACTGGATCATCTGACAACAAAAAAAGGATTGAAATACTGGAAATACCAAATCACATATTTTATTTTGGAATCCAATATCATGGAGAGTTTCATAGCAGGCCCGGAAATCCCGAGCCGTCTTTTGAGCATTTCATTAGAGCGTCAATAAAGAATAAAATTTCAAAAAAAGATATCTAAATCTTTAACTCATAAATTTTCTGCCGCGCATCTCTCAAAGAAATTTTCTTTTTGACATAGCCCCTATTAAGTAAATGTGATAATGATAGCCTAATGGTCCTCTCGGGAAGCATTGTTTTGTTTATCAAGTCCTTTTGAGTCATTGTGCCTTCATATTCCAAGGTTTTTAAAATTAGTTTTGCGCTAGGGGGCATCTTCAAAAGGTCTTCGGCATATTTAACTTTTTTTTCTATAATGTTTGTTGCAGAGTAATTGTTATTTAGGGTAACCAGTTTTGCTGGAAATTCATGCTTATGGCATAGTAGTTTATCCGAAATTTTTATTCTAAATGTGCCATCTAGGATAACTTCACAGTGATGGCTTGATGTTATATCAGCTATTTCAATAGAACTGTCACTTGAAACAATGAGTGGCCTCCTTGTGTTATCTAGGGAATTTACAGAAATGGCAACAAAAACGTGAGAGTTTTGTAACACTATTGGTCCACCGGCGGACATTGCATATGCAGTTGAGCCTATTGGGGTTGCAATTATGACTCCATCACTATTATCATGCCAGATGTCTTTGTTGTTTATTCGTAAAAAATGCTCCATTAAGATGGCGCTTTTATTTGAAAATATTGCTACATCGTTTAAGACGGGTTCTACGTCTTTGCCGTCAACATTTACCGCCAATCTCTCTTCTTCCCTCACTTCATAGTTTCCTGACTTTAGTTTGTCTTTGATTTTTTCAATTTCTTTTACGTCAATTTGAGCAAGAAAACCGGTAGAATTGGATTCATAAATACCCAAAACAGGTGCGGACTGAACTGAAACTTTATGGAAATAATTCAGTATACCTCTGTCACCACCAGGAACCAATACCAGATCAACATCCTTTGCAATTGCTTGGTTTGTGCTGTTCATTATTAGTGTTTGAATATGGGATTCTTCAAGTGATTTGATTAGTTGAGATAGAACTGTTGAATCTTTTCCTGTAAATCCTGATAGAGCGATTCGCATTATGTAAATCTTTGTTAAATTAAGGTAATTTAATAAAGTTTGTTTTTTGTGGAATTTACTCTATAATTTTGAATTTAACCGTGTTGTAACAATAAGATGCATGTCTCTCAATTATGTTTATTTTTCTTGGTACCTTTTCCAAACCCCTTGTTTTTGAATCTAACGCACCAATAACAGAACCAACACCAAAGCATAATCCCCATAAAGGATCTTTTTCTTTTAGATACGAACATGTGAATC
The DNA here is from genome assembly GCA_016782315.1 of Nitrososphaeraceae archaeon. GTDB lineage: Archaea > Thermoproteota > Nitrososphaeria > Nitrososphaerales > Nitrososphaeraceae > Nitrosocosmicus. The sequence continues at coordinate 4,320 of JADDOQ010000110.1, forward strand.
CTGTTGTTAGTACATCGCCTAATCCCGTAGAATCAATATTTGGTCTCTGCTTTAAATCCAAAGTATAAACTGTTTTTTTGTGTAAAAGTGATATCTGGTTATTGCTGGTCGAAACCACGAAATCCAGGTTGTATTTTTTCCTTAGCAGTTTCATTCCATCGATTCCTACAATTCCGTTTGTTAGTACTGAAAGCTCACTTTCGTCTGCTTTTATAGCTGTTATGTCTTTAATGCCAACATCTAATTGTTTCTTTAGTGAAATCATGGAGGTATCTTTGTTCCAATGCCGTAGGAAACCCTGGGGATCCAGCATTATGAATCTGTCTTTTTCTTTTGATTGGTGGAGAATTTGAAATATCTCATTTGAAACCTCATCACTGACTGGGCTTAATACAATGCCGTCTAATCCGCCCGTATCTAAAAAGGTTGTATTGATCGGGGAACATTTTGATAAAAGAAACAGATCCCTGCCACCGTCCCTGTGCATAATTATTCTGAACCTTGTTGTAGGGTTTTTGTCATCAACCTGATCCGGTTTTATGTAAATTCTGTTTTGGTTCAGGTAGTCTAGTTTTTCTCTATCTAGATCATGACCTATTTTGGTAAATAACACAACATCAAAATTAAACGTTTTTGCAATTACGTTGCCATAACAAGATGGTCCCCCCAGACTTTCGGTTTCAAATCCTTCCGTGTCTTTAATTGAATCTAAAACAATATGTGAAAAAATACCTATCTTCATATTCTTAAACGATTCAATATGAAAAAATTTTACTCAACATAATAAGGTTATCATAAGATTTAAAGGATAGAAATAGTTTCAAAAATAATAGATGCCTAAAAAAAGAACCAGTAGGGGTAGAACCAAAGGTGGAAAGGGGAGTTCAGGAACTGTTCACTGTAGTCAATGCGGCGCAATGGTACCAAGGGACAAAGCAAAGAAAATAACCGGAAGGATTACTTTAGTGGAGCCAACACTTGCAAAAGAATTGAAGCAACAAGGGGCATATATTGCACCATCAACTGATGTGAAGTTTTATTGTGTTTCTTGTGCAGTGCATAGGGGTATAGTTAAAGTGCGTTCGGAAAGCGATAGAAGGAATTCAGGAAAGCTAGGTTGATAATATTTGTAGCTTTTATTGATTTGAAATCGCGAACTTTAATATAATAACATTTTATATCTTAAAACCTTTTAATATTTTGTTTTTGAGACAAGCAGACGTAAAAAAATTGTTTTGGTGTTTCTATAAGTTTATGTAAATTATATAAAGACCAACTTAAATTCTAATTCCGATGATATTCCTTATTGCAACTCATTTGCTTTTTCGTTATCCTCTTTTTTAACATTTGTCTCTGATGGGGAAGTCTCTGATGGGGAAGTTTTAGTTGTGGTTGTAGTTGTAGAAGAGGTTGTTGTTGAAGGTTTTTCGTTGTCTTTTTTAAGATCAGGAGATGGGGATGGGGATGGGGGAACGGATTTTGCAATTTTTCTGTCTTCCTCTTCAAGTTCCGAAATTATTTGATCCGTATTTCTGCCTGTTTCATTAGGATCAGACCCATTATCTATGAACATTGCCTTCCTTGGTGTAGTTGTTCTGGTTTCCTCGGGCCTGGTTCTGGTTTCCTCGGGCCTGGTTCTGGTTTCCTCGGGCCTGGTTTCTTTCCTTATTGCTGGCTTTTTCAATAGATCTTTGATACTTGAAGTTACTTTGGATGTTGATGACTGATCGTTACTAAATTTAGTTGTGTTAGATTCACTGCTTGGTGATGAAAAACCATTAGACCTTGCTGGGACATCTCTTTTAAAAATGTCCTTCATTGCTTGAATGGAAAAAATAGATACTCCAAAAATGGCCGAGACTACCCTCAACCTCTCTATTACGGTAATAACTGCTAATATGGATATGATCCATAATGCTACTGATATGTTGTCCTGGAATGGGATAAAGGCAAGAATTGATAAAATCAATATTCTTTCCGCTCTTTCTGCAATTCCTTTTCCTTTAAGGTCAACTCCAATGGACTCTCCCCTAGCTCTTGTGTAACTTACTAGAAGAGAAAGTGACAATGCGACTAAAACTAGTACAGGATTTGTATAGCTGCCTATCAGTATCCCTACAAAAACAATTATTTCAGATACCTTGTCTATAACCGAATCTAAAAAGCCGCCTAAAGCAGAGGTTTTCTTTGTTGCTCTTGCAACAGCCCCGTCTACTGCGTCAAAAAACCCTGCGACTATTAAAAATATGCCACCAAGCACTGTTGCGGTGTACCATGGTACTCCTATGGCAGGTGAATGTAAAGAAAACATAATGGCAGATATAATTGATAAAAGTAAGCCTATCCAAGTCCAGAAACTAGGTCCAAACCCTAAACTTGCAAATCCTACACCTACTTTTTCAAACATTGGATCAAATTTATTTCTTAGATTGTTAAGCACGTATTAATTTGACCTTATCCGTGATATATAACCTTTTACTATAATGAATTTAATATGAAAAAAAATTATACCGCGATAACTTGAAACTGCAATTTAATTAATATAATAATCGAGAGATATTAATTCCTAAGGGAATGTTTCTAAATTCTTTAATAATTTATAATATGACTTTAATTATATTTGTCTAATATAAATAATACAAAAATTAGTTTTTTAGGTGGACTTGATAAAGTAGTTGTAATAGGGCTCGGTCAACTGGGCCTTCCTGTTGCCAAATACGTCAAGGAAAAGGGCTTTGACGCTTATGGCTATGACATCAATGAAAAGGCAATGGAGGTTGCCCAATCCAACTATGGCATAAAAAAGGCCAGCAATTTTAGCGATTTCGACGTTCTCATTATCTGCGTGTCGACACACAGGCCAGACGACATGTTTTCCCCACAGGTTGACAGTCTTTTGTCTGTTATGGAGAAAATATCAAGGGAAGCCAAGACAGGGGCACTGATATCAATCGAAAGCACCATCCCAAAAGGCACCTCAAAGAAAGTGTTTGAGAAGGTCGATCACAGGCTCCACGTGGTGCACGCCCCTCATAGGTGGTATGCCCTTGAGGAAAGCACCCACGGGGTCAACCAATTGCGCATAATAGGCGGCGTAAGCAGCTGTTGCCTACAGCATGGCCTAAACTTTTATGATGGGGCGGAGATCCGCATCAGCAATGACGTCAGCAGCGTAAG
>JADDOQ010000111.1 GCA_016782315.1 Nitrososphaeraceae archaeon
GCATCCCACACCTAAAATGGATGATTGAGGGATGGATGCCAATTCCGTTGGACTATATCCAATTGCCTCTATGGACTGTAACGCCGGCATCCCACACCTAAAATGGATGATTGAGGGATGGATGCCAATTCCGTTGGACTATATCCAATTGCCTCTATGGACTGTAACGCCGGCGCATCTGGATTTTCCTCTCCGCTACAGCATTCTGATGAAGGCATGCAGCATGAATCCGAATTGCCAAATACCGCTATCTTGCCATATCTTTCTTTGATTTTTTCTTTGATGTTGCTATCATTGTTGTTCATACATAAGTTTACAATGTAAACTACTTAAAGAGGTAAGAGAAATATGGTAAAGTAAGTGAAATTGGGTAAACAAAAGGAGTCTAAAACCGTGGCTAGAAACAATTTATCGAAGGATGCTGTATCCAAGTTACCAATAATTCAATCCGATGGTGAGTTCTGCAATTTTCAGGGTTACGATGTTGATGCCCTAATGAATGAAACATTCCAACTGAGAAAACTAATAACAAAAAGAGGAACCCTTGAGATTCTGTTGCCCTTGTGCTGCACCACTGATCCAGTAAGGTATCTAAAATTCAAAAAAACAATGAAAGGCTTTAGCAGCAAAACCCTTGCGATAAGGCTAAAAGAACTGGAAAAAAATGGAATTCTGCACAGACAGGTCTTTAGCGAAATTCCACCGAGAGTGGAGTACCATCTTACAGCCAAAGGACAGGAACTAACAGAATCCATAATTGATTTGTTGCAGTGGATGATAAAATGGTCATCGAGACAATGAATTTTTCAAGTATAATTTGATGCCTGTGCCTAATGTTTGATGTTTGGAAATGCCGCACAAATGATCTATACCTGTTATCAATCTGACCCGAAAGACCAAATCGATCGCTGTGGGTGCATCTTTGTTGTTTCCGAAATTTTGGTTTTTTTTTTTTTGGCTTGTACCAAAGATTTTATGTCTGTTACAGCTCTCATTACATAAAATTAAATTCTGGAAAAAGAAATTACTTTCATGATTAAGAAAAACATGTATAAAAGTGATGAGAAAAAGGCTAGTTCCGATTACTTTAATGGTAATGTGACCATTAAGGAGGTATATGGTGAAAATAACTCGCAAGATCAAGAACTCTACTTTGTGGAGTTTTCAAAGGGGGCTCTAACAACAATGCATTATCATGAAACAGAACAATTTCTGATTCCTGTGTACGGAAAGGGGGTTGTGGGTGAACTAAAGAAAAACTCCGTATTGAACTTTGATTTGGATGATGTGGAACTAAACTTTCTAGATATCGGTGAAATTGTCTCTATTGCTCCGAATGTCTTGCACTTTCACGGGGCCTTACCGCATCAGACTTTTACCCACATTGCGTTTAGAAAACTGTTTGACTATGATTGCATAAACGGTAGCAAAAACCCCAACAGGACCCAAACAAAATGGGCATCTGATTTTATATCTAAAGAGCTTGGCAGTGATGACCCTGACTTGATAAAAACCACACTGCAGAATATCTCAGATAAAGTTAACCAATCTGTGAATAAGGTGTTACTTTCAGTCAGCTGAAATATTGAATTATTTTTTGCAAATAAAATTTTTAGTCTGTGCTAAACGGAAAAAATTGGTTTAGTTACTTTGATTTTCGTTTGTTGCCAAGCTATTTTCTAATGTGTTGTTTGGGTTGCTTATGTCTGTATTGTTGGCCAAAATTGCAGAGTCGCTTCCTTCTAGGTTTTCAAGATCCTGGGCTGTTTCTGTGTTATTTGGGAATGCTGTGGATTGGTTTTCTACCACTCCTTGCCCTACCGCAGTGTTAAAGGCAATATTTGTCATTAAAGCTCCTACCGCAAAAATCAATGCTACTGTTAATGTTTTTTTATATACTTTGTTTTCCATTACTTTGAAAATAATATTATATTAAAAAAATATACTGCTGAAATATAAAAAAATTAAATCAATTGCCTATCATGTTCTTCCACTTTGAAATTTCTATTTGCAGTTAACCGCAACTATGGGTCTGTTTCAACCCCGGGTGTAGAATATGGGTGTTATTTTTGGGTGCCAAGTTATGAACCGATCCAAGTATTTTTCTGACTTCAGAAAATAAGGCCATTGTTTCGTCATCAACAGGAATATCATTTTCCGCACATTTTCTGATAAGTCTTGAGAAAAGATTGTGAAAAGTGCCAAAATGCTACTCATTTAGATCCTGATATTTAGATATCATCTACTATTGGATTCCCTGAGTTCACCTTTTTCTTTCCCCTTGTGTCATTGTTTCAGTATCCTTGAAGTCTTTCAGGTTTTGCAGCCACTTCATTAAATTGAATTGAATTTAACATTTTGGATTCTAAAAGATCATATAATTTCCATTTACTTCTTTTGCGTCATCTGAAATTTTGTATTTCTTGTGTAACGTATCTTCGCATTCACAAAACCAATCTTTTGGTGAATCAGGACAAAAACTATTTATTCATTATCTGGAGTGGAGGTTGATTTAGCCAAAACCCTTTTGCTACTTCCTCAAACCCAGTTATTGTCTGAATTTTCAATATTTTCTTTTTTTCTGGCTGTCCTTTTCTTTTGCAACAAAGCAAAGGCAAGTAAACTTTCTATCAGATTTCGTCGTAGACTTCGTTGTACACTACGTTGTGGAATTATCTATCATTTAAATAAGATTCAGCGATAGATATATTTAAGGAGAATTCTTAAACCTTCCGTCCTCTTTGTGCTACAGGTGTTCTCCAATTCAATTGTAACAATACCATAATACCATGAAATTATATATAGTATTACATGAATGGTGTACAAACCAATCGTTGTCTTAGATTTGTTTTGCCGAATAACTTGCTTATGGATTTATAAAAACAAAACTAAACAATTCTAATTTAAAATTATGATGCTATGAATTGCTTTTACCAAAAACAAAATATGGCATGTTTTGTTATGTTGTTTGTTATTTTGTTATGTTGTTCATCCAACCAAACTTTCTGAAGAGCCATATCATTATAATGGCTGAACCTATCGATACCGTTGTTATTATTGTAAGTGGCACATAATCCAATATTGTGTCACCTGCATTTACGCTTCCAGGAATAATTATGTTCATGCCAAAAAACGTCCCTAATACTGTAATTGGAATGGATAGGGTAAACAGCATTGTTAAAAAACTCAGAATTTTGTTAGTTTTTTCACTGCTTAGCATAAAATCAGTGTCTTTGTAAATTTCAATGGTTTCTTTGGATTCATCTAAGGCTTCGAGAACTTTGAAAATATGATCATTTACGTCTTCAAAATAAGATATCAGATCCTCTTCCTCAACACTGCTTGAGAACTTTTTAACATCCCTTGAAATTATCTCTGACATGATTCTCTTTAACGGCAGTACGACACGACGCAGGGTGGTTATCTCTCTTCTCAATATTGTTATTTCTTTTGCAACTGCTACCTTATCATCAAAAACTGCGTCCTCTATGTCGTCTAAGTTTCCTATTATCTTCATTAGAATGTGAAGCAGGTCATCTACAAGGGTGTCTAAAATACTGTGCAAAAGATAACCCGGTGAGTTGCCCATTATGTTTTGTTTATTTTTGTGTTCATCATATTTGCACGATTGAAAGAGTTCAACTAACGGTTTTAAATCTCCTTGATGTATGGTTATAAGATAGTTTTTTCCTATAAACAGCGATAGTTGGCTAAATCTCTGGAATATTTTTTCTTTTTGTGTGGTGGGGAATTGGAGAATTATAAAGATGTGATCCTCATACCTGTCGATTTTTGGCAGTTGGTTTTTGGATAAGCAATCTTCAATGTTTAGCTCATGAAGGGAGTACTTTGGTGATATGATGTCCAACTTATCCCTGGTGGGTTTCTCGATATTCACCCAAGATAGCTTGTCATTTTGGACAGTTTCCAGTCCTTGAATTTGATTTGGTAAATGCATTGCTCATAACCCTTTGTAAAAATTATAACTCTATTGTTGTCTCTTATTAACTTAACTTGTTGCTATTGGACTGGTTTTCGCATATGCTTTTAACCATGAAATGCTGTTTGATATGTAAAATCTACATGTTTTGCGAATTGCGACTCCTTGATTTTGTTATGACTGGCAAAAAGGGTCCTAACTATGCCAAATTAATTATTCAGTAAAACCAAAAAATTGTGTCAACCAACTATCAAATAAGTCATGTTGGCATGAGTAATTTGGAATTTGCCTGAAATGCTAATTGCGCATTTTTGTCTTTATATTATCATAAGCGTTTTTTATTGTAAAGGCGGAAAAACCTTTAAACATTATCTATAAGCCTTTGTTGTTTTGCATTTGATCTTTGGCCATTGAAATGCACTGTAACCCTAATAATCATTTTATTTTTGTTGCATATGCGCAGGCAGATGTGCTAAAATGCGTGCTGTTATGGGGTGATACTGGTTATTGCATTGATGTCGCGTTGTTTGTGTATCTGCATTTCCTTTGTTTTTGCCCTGACTATGAGATATAATCAGTTTGATGCTAACATGTTGCCTATTTTTTCAATCAATAGGGGGACATTGTGCCCTGTTTTTGAGGAGATCGAAACTATTTGATTCATTTCCGGTTGGATGTTTAGTTCTTTTAATTTGTCTTCAAGTTCTGTAGGTTTTACCAAGTCTATTTTATTTAGGACCAGTATCAGTTTGCTGTTTGGAACTTCCAACTTGGATAGTGTTTCGAGTGAACTCTTTAGTTTTTTCCCGATGGATACTGTATCGTCGCTGAAGTCTATGACCAATAAAATCACGTCTGCAAAGTTCAGTTCAGATAGTGTTGATTTGAATGCTTCTATCATGTATGGCGGTAGTTTGCTTATGAAGCCTATTGTGTCTGTGAATAGGGCCTTTTTGCCATTTATCTTGGATGCCCTTGTATAGGTTGTTAAAGTGGTAAACAATTGCTGGCTTGTTTCTTTTTTTTCATTTGTTATCAAATTAAATAATGATGTTTTTCCTGCAGAGGTGTAGCCTGTTAGCGATATCAAGGGCATGTTTTCGTTTGATCTTTGTGTTCTGTGCAACTCCCTTTTTTTTTCCTCAACCAACAGCTTTTTCTTTAGAACCGCAGCTCTTCTTTTGATGTTTAGTATTTCTATGTCTTCGTTATATCGGCCAACTCCCAAAAACCCGGGCTGCTCTTCTCCTCCACCTTTGGACAGGCGTACTTTTTCCTTAACTCTTACAATATCGTACTTTAATTGAGCCAATTTTACCTGAATTTTAGATTCATTTGTTACTGCCCTGTTTAAAAAAATCTCCAAAATTAGTTTCTCTCTGTCTATTACTTCGATATTGCATAGTTTTGAGAGATTGTATTGCTGGCTTGGTTTCAACACCTCGTCAAAAATTATGACATTTGGTTTTAATTCCATGATTTTTTCTCTAACGCTCTCGGCTTTGCCTTGTCCAATGCCAAACTTTGATTTTGTAATGTGTTTTTGGCATATGGTGTCTAGAATTGAGTAACCAATCGATTCTGCAAGTGATTTGGCTTCTGTAATGGAGAATTCATTGGGATATGTAATTAAAAGTGCTTTCTTTTCAGATAATTGCATTAGATTTGTTTTATATTCTTCTGTAAGTAATTTAAACTATCTCCAGCAGCAAAATAATGCACGGTTAGAAATACATTTATTTTAATTTTTGTGGTAAAGTTAAATAATTTGTCTTGGCTATACTCATTGTTTGCAAATAGTCTTAAGAAGTGTAAACGGATATTCAATTAGAAGATGCAGTTATGATGATTTAAAATCCGTCATTGATATTAACGAAAAAACCTTGCCTGAACATTACACCCAATACTTTTTTGAGTCTTTGCTTCGTGAAATACCTGAATCCTTTATTGTGGCTGAATTTGAAAATGAAATAGTTGGGTACATTATGTGCAAGCTGGAGTTTGGATTCTCTAACTTCAGAAAATTAGGATTTGTAAAAAAAGGGCATGTTGTTTCGATTTCCCTTTTGGAACAACATAGGGGAAAGAAAATAGGTGAGGCATTGATGCTCGAGGGGATTAATGGAGTTGCCTCACGGAAAGGCGATGAGATTTATTTGGAGGTCAGGACAAGCAATCTGCCCGCAATATCACTATATGAGAAACTTGGCTTTCAGACTAAATCGGTATTAAAATCATACTATAGGGATGGAGAGGATGCTAACTTGATGGCTTTGGAGCTGTCTTAGTTTGAATGTTTTCTGATATCTTTTCAACTATTAATAATAAAAATAAATATTTGGCTGCTGTTGGTGGATTAAATGTATGAATATCTTTGAGCCTTCTACCTTTTTGGCAGTATTTCCATATGTGTTTATCTCCGGGTTTCCTATATTTGGAATCATATTGGTAACTTACTGGCTTGTCAAAGACAAAAGGTCATCAAAAACAAAAAAATAGTCTTCTTTTACTATTGCATTAATTTATGTCTCCTCAGGATGGGGTTGTTTATGTTAGTTTCAAGTAAATTTCAAGGTTACCTATCGTTTTTGTTTTATTGCAGGTCACAACTAGATTAGTAATTAGTTTATGAAACATCTCAACTTTTTTTGTATAAGACGCATAAATGCAGAAAGTAAAAAAAGGCAACAGCAAATATCAGATTGTGTGTCAACCTTTTTAACTTCTTTTTACCAATAATCCAAAATTCAACTTATTAGTAGAGAGATGTATATATTGAAAGGCAAAACCTATCCATACCGAGAAAAACAAAACAAAACAAGGAATGTCTTGACGCTGTTATCTTTAAAAGATCTTTTACATTTGGGCTGTTTAGTTTGATGTGGGAGGCAAAATATGCTCTTACACCACAATCTGGACTTGTCATTATTAGATGTTGTTTATTACTATCTACAACAGATGAGGATTCAGATCAATATTGTTGTTGCTACTTTGAATGGCATGCACAACAAAATTCTAATGTGTGTGTGTGCGCATTAGCTTGTGCAATGACTGGGGCCTAATGCTAACCATTATGCAATACCTTTGTCTGTATCCATTTCTGCTATAAAATGCGCATAAATTCTATTGTTTGGTAAAGCAATTGATTGGATGGAATGTTGCCTCTTGATTTGGATTTGCTGCTTTACCGTATTGGTTTCACACGTGATGGTTATTGTTTCCCACTTTTGGGATGATACTAGATCCTAATAAATGATTATGCACAAACTAAAATAATATGTATGTTTACAGCAATAAGGGAAAAAATGAAGATATGGTGAATGTTTCAAAGTGTGCCAATGCTTTATCACTTTTATCTCAAAAACAACTGCAGTTGATTTTGACCGTTGCAATGCTCTCTTTATCTTTTGTGGTGTTGGCTGATTTTACCGCGATGGGTAAAAACGTTGCCTTTGCACAGGGTGAGCAAAACCAATCCGCTATGATTAACTGCGCTGCCGTTCCAGCTAACATAAGTGCCAATGCCGTTGCTATACAAAACCCAAACAAAGATGTGTGTGATGTGTTGATTATGAGAGAAGCCCCTCAAGTCATTGGGCATAATGGCACTATCCTCAACAAATTTTTG
>JADDOQ010000001.1:0-2481 GCA_016782315.1 Nitrososphaeraceae archaeon
ATAATTTATTAAAAAAGCATTATAGTACCAACACAACAACTAAAAATAACCTAATACATGGATAAGCAACAAAAGATGCCGTTCCTCTTTAAAAATAATGTTTTCAAAAAACACTATATGTCGTCAAGTTTTGTTTGACATTTAAACTTTAAATACATGCATAGGCCCTGCAAACGACCTGACCCATAGTGTCAACAGTGATTTAATTTGACCCCATTCACATCTAGTTTTTCTGAAATGTGCTGTTATGCGGATGAAAATATTGGTAGGCGTCTAGATTTAAGGCCACTATGATGAATCCAAAGTTTAATTACGCACAAGCAAATGAGAACCGACCATCATCCACTCTGTGAAATGAATCAATCCGATTTTGATACATCCATTTGGAAAATTTTTGTTGGCTCACTCAAGAAATCTATTTATGCTAGTCATGGATACCAATACGATTTACAATTGACGGAAAAAAAAACCAGGTTTGCTTTTAGGATTCCAGTCTTTGTGGCCGTGCTAGTGATTCCAATTTTATCCATGGTGGCAAGTCAATCCTATGCAGAGGGAACATTTGTGTATGTATCTAATGGTGAAGATGCAAATATTGCAGTCATGAAGTTAAATCCTGAAACTGGTGATTTGAAGATGGTGGAAAAGGTACCTGCCGGGCCAAATGTAAAGCACATGGCATTGAGTCAAGATAATCGATTCCTTTATGCCTCCGTTCGTTCAGAGCCTTTTTCGGTGATTACTTATTTGATTGATTCAGAGACAGGTAACCTGACTCAGATTTCCAAAGAACCATTACCTGATAACATGGTATACATCTCAGTAGACCAAACGGGCCGTTTTCTTTTATCTGTATCAAACAAAAACAATGATGCAAAAATCGCTGTGAATCCAATAGGCCCTGAGGGGTTTGTTCAATCGAAACCTGTTCAGGTGATTTCCACAGGTCCCAATCCCCATTCAATTCTAGTTGATCCGTCAAATCGATATGTGTATGTGCCTCATTTGGGAAATGCTCAGGTAAAACAATTTTTGTTTAATCAATCCACTGGGGTTCTCACACCAAATGATCCAGCTGCTGTGTACACTAAAGATGGTTCTGGACCAAGGCATTTTGACTTCTCACCAAATAGCATGTTTGTTTATCTATCAAATGAAATGGATGGTATGGTTTATTCTTATAAGATGGATAACAAGACAGGTGTTTTAACTGAAATCCAGAGAATTTCGGCAATGCCTCCTAACACAAGCCTTGAACCATCAACTCCTGCAGCTGGAAATGGCGCGCTAGGAATGGGGTTTGGGAAAGTTACTACTGCTGGGGTTGCAGACATTCACATTACACCTGATGGTAAATGGCTATACGTGAGTGAAAGAGCTACCAGTACAATTACTACATTTGCTGTTGACCGACACTCGGGTAACCTGACATACATAGAAAGTTATGATACTGAAAAGATCCCTCGTGGTATTAACATTGATCCTAGGAGTAATTTTGTGATTGCAGCAGGACAGGAATCGGGACATGTATCTGTACATTCAATCAATCAAAAAAATGGTGAATTAAAACTCCTGAATAGACATGAGTCAGGTAAAGACCCCAACTGGATTGAAATTGTTGAATTTAAATAAAGCTATCAAAAACGTGCAAATCAAATTGCTGTATATATATGGGCAATAGCCAAATTTGGTATGAAAGTTTTCTTAAATGCAGATTTTTTCATAAAGCATTGGACATATCAAAACCATGTAAATTAACATATGCACTTGCAATCAGGCTGAAATATATGATAATTTGTTATGGATTTTACTCTGCACTGATCACAATTCCAGATGGAATCTGTATAGGCGGACTTAATACTAATAATAAAAAGTAATTGTTGGCCTACTCCTTCCTTTGTTCTTTTCACTTTTTTGGGTGAAGATATGACTTTGTTACAAAAGTCGCCTAGGCTTCCGTCAAACACGCATTATCTGCCGATTTGGTTAGAGAACTGAGGTTGTCTAATGGACTGGCTTTCAGAGTTGCCATCTCCTCAGTTATCTTGATCAGAGCATGCGTCAAATCCGGTCTTATACTCGTCCATAAATTCCAGACTATGGGGGGATTGATCATTTTGTTGTTGGCTGGTATATTTATCTGATGAGTATGATATCTTTGCATCTGGACATTCATGGTCATAGTCCGTGTCAAAAGGCGTTACAGCCTGAACTTGCATTGCACCGGGTGTAAACATTAAAAGATATGGAAAAGTAACAGTTGGTATTATTGCTAACTTTAGATGATTGATGACTAGGATCATTTTCAATTACTATGATAATTTTTTAGATATATGATTTTAAATCGACTATATCAGAAAAGGAGAAAAGGTCAATATAAGCAGAACTTATCTGGTTATCTCAGAGGATCATAACGAACTGACATTGGGAAAACCTTGTTGATGGATGGGGCCTCTCCTCTGTGCTAAAACCCATCCTTCA
>JADDOQ010000001.1:2604-5418 GCA_016782315.1 Nitrososphaeraceae archaeon
CTCTCTCTCTAACTACTCTAACATGATATAGATTGGATGCCTTTGGAGCCGTAAATCTTTGGATAGTGACTTTAACCCAAAACAAAGAATAAAATCGTCGTTGAAGGCCAGCAAGGGGGTTTTTGAAATGGAAAGCCTGAAAGGAGTATCCGTGGCTTTATTTGGCTATTGATGTGTGTGATGCGCTGCAAATCTCATTGTTTGTTAGATATGCTTTTGTGAAATGTCTGTTATATCACCATTTGAACTAAATGGATTATTCACCACGCATTCGGATGGTTGAGTTAGCAAATCCGCTCTTTACCTGTTTAATGGTGTTGACATGCGGTTTCGATTTCAGGAATATGCCAACAATAACGTTGGCTATGATCAGTCCGTTGTAAATTGATCCTTACTTTTTGTCTAAAAACACCATAAGGTCAAATTTGACCTCAAAAAGAGTAAAGAGCTGATAACGCCATAACATAATGCCACTATATGAACATCCATTGCCAGTATCTGTATATTTTGAGCAGACCAGCAAAATAGGCATTGCTTATGTAAGATGGTCTTAAACTGTTATTGATGAACTATCAATTCTTCAGACTATTGCCTATACTTGCAATAGTGTTATTGTCTTCATTAGTGATTCCTTTTGGTTCTCTTCATACAGCATATTCAAAGAATTTGATCAATCCTACTGATGACACCATAAGGGGCTCCATTACTAGCAACACAAATAATGGCACCTCGGTCGATCCATCGTGGATACTGGGTGGCGTATTCAAGTTCTCTAACATCAATTCAATGACAGCGTCACCTACGTTCAATTCTACATTTTACATGGTAAAAGTTGACGGTACTGCAAATCATACGCATTCAATTTATGATTTTAAATTAGCCGGGCAACAAACTATAGGCAACACCATCAACTCCACAATGTATAACGGCACATCAACTGTGACTATGAGGGAGGATCCTGTAAACAATGTTCCAACGCAAATTAATATTTTGGGTGACCATGCAATTAGTATAAATATGGATGGATCTGTAATAGATAACCATTTTGAAAGCCAGCCAATATTTGGCACTCAGCACCTGATCTGTGTTGGACAGCCTTCCTATTGCCAATAGAATCTTTGGGGAAATCCGACCCGGTTTAATTTTCTTTTCATTTGTTTTTAAAACCAATTTAATAAAATAGAACTTAACTCTAAAGATGGCTTTTCATAATCCAATACGTTTATGAGTGGTTTCTGCGGTCTTAGGGATTATCTTTTGTCCACTAATGGAACAGGCAAACAAGATATGGTGCATCATAATAGATTAATTAAAAATCGCGCTCCAACAGAAAACGCTATTGTAGTAAAGGGGTTGATAAAGTCGTTCAAACGCCTTAAAGTGCTTGACGGCATCGACTTTGCTGTCAAGCATGGTACTATCCTTGCATTACTTGGGCCAAACGGTGCTGGAAAAAACAAACACTGTCCATATACTTGGCACGCTTCTTTTGCCAGACGGTGGAAAGGCTCTAATCAATGGCCTTGACGTTGTTAAGGATGCGGACAGGGTACGGAGTTTGATTGGTTTGACTGGCCAGTATGCGACCTTGGATGAGTATTTGACAGGCACCGAAAACCTCCATATGATTGGACGCCTATACCGTCTCAGCTATCGGGATATCAAACGCAGAACGAGGGAGTTACTTGAGATGTTTGACTTGGTGGAAGCATCTAACCGTGCAGTAAAGACTTATTCTGGTGGGTTGCGGCGCCGACTGGACCTAGCTGTCAGTTTGATTGCTTCTCCTCCCATTATTTTTCTGGATGAGCCCACAACTGGTCTTGATCCTAGGAGTCGCCTAATTATGTGGAGTATCATCAAGCAATTGGTCTCTTCCGGTACAACCATACTACTTACCACATAGGATATGGATGAGGCCGACAACCTGGCGGACAGGATTGTTGTTATTAATGGCGGCAAAATTATTGCCGAAGGCACAGCTGACGAATTGAAGCAGCGAATAGGGTCAGAACGCTTGGAGATAACAGTTGCAGAAGCTAGCAACTTTGATGAAGCAAAAAAGGTGGTTGATGAAGATAGCCTTCACGTTGATAGCAAAAGGAGGACCCTTAGTGTTGTAACCAAAGGTGGTGTGCACCAACTAAAACATGTCTTAAGCAATTTGGATGAATCAGGAATCGACGTTGAAAGTGTTTCTTTTCGGAGCCCAACACTTGACGATGTTTTTCTCACCCTTACCGGCCATACGACAGAACAATCAAACGGGGAAACAAAGGCGCAGCAAGAGGGTTAAAAAGTAATGGAAAGGCTTTCTTCCTTCAATACGGACATACAGACAGAAAAACACTCAAAGTTCTTTTGGACACTGAGTGATTCGTGGACGCTTACAAAACGGAGCGTCAAGCATATAACTAGAAACCTTGACCAGCTCTTCTATGTCGCGCTATTTCCAATGATGTTTTTCCTTCTGTTTCGTTATGTATTTGGTGGTGCGATAGACACTTGAGACATAAGCTATGTAAACTACCTTGTAGCTGGCATCTTTGTCCAAATGTTAGCCTTTGGGGCAAAATACACGACAATGAACTTGGCAGTTGATCTTCAACGAGGTATTGTTAACCGGTTTCGTTCGCTTCCAATCGCTAGATCGGCTCTCCTTGTTGGACGAGTTGTAGCGGACTTGGTGAGAAATATAATATCGGGCCTGATTGTAATTGGTGTCAGTTTTCTGGTTGGATTCCAACCTGTCGCAGGGCCAACAGATTGGGTTTTGGTATTCGGACTCGCAATCCTTTTTTCTCTTGCAATCTC
>JADDOQ010000001.1:5621-76861 GCA_016782315.1 Nitrososphaeraceae archaeon
CAATCGGCAATTCGGGATGGCTTGCATTCGCCTGGTGTACTGGTATCATCATTGTAGCCATGCCAGTTGCGACATGGCTCTTTAGGCGTAAGACCCTACAATAAACATGAGACAGAAACAGCAACAAAAAAGCAGTGACTGGGGTCTCCAATGCTGCAATTCTCTTGGATACAACAAACGGGACGATGTGACCTCTTACCCAAATCAACAACTTGCTAACATGACCATATGTTACTATGGTGTCAAAATTCGTATGATGTTTTTTTATTTGTAGCATGTGTTTTGGTTTTTTGCCTCCACACATGCTGTGATAATAATGTTTTTTCTGAAATACAGAAGTAGTGTGGTAATCACACATGGTGATGGGAGACTACTGCCACTACAACCTTAACAATACCATACGAAAACCAAGCTATAAACTTTCAGAAAAAAAGTTACGTGCCATTCCTCTAATTTTAGACTGACATGTGTGCATAAAATGGCAAAACTTGCTTCAACAGATGGATATCGTTTTTGATGCTTATGCCCCCATTCTACATCATTTTTCAGGTTTTAAAATTTTAATCAGTGCGAAACAAATTACTAATAATCTCCCTATCTATTGGTTTAATGTCTTATTATCTCCCTTACTGCGCAAAATTAAAAAAAAATTGGTGTTTGTTGGGCACTGTGTCAACTCATTTGGAATAAGAAGGGGATTTGATGTTTTGGTTATGTTAATTCATCTTTGTTCATGTGGGCGCAATTGTCTTTAGGATTATGGGGATATTGTACAGGTCGCCATGACGGATTACATAATTAAACATGTTTGTATCATTATTTTTTGGTTTTATGAATATAGTATAGTCTTTATAAATAAATGAGCTTTATTTTTATAATACTATTTGTTTAATATTTCAGATGAACACAAATAACCTACAAACATATGGAAGGAAAAAGGAAAAGTATGTTGCAAAGGGGGTTACTCGCAACCTTAATTTTCCCAGACACCATTTGACACAACCACCACCAGATCATTTCTTGATATGTGAAAATTGTTATTGGACCGCATCAACATTTCATCCTGCATCAGATAAACAACTGAATCGCTACAAAAACTGTCCTATTTGTAAAAGTGGACTGAACAGCTTTTCAATTCCTAAATTATACTTTTGATGATTAGGTATGACCTAAGATAAGGACAACCAGATAACAATAATAATCCAAAACCGCCAAATTTGAAAGCGGTGATTGTAGAATCTGTCGCCTTTCTACCAAAGTTAATGTTATAACACCTAACACTGTTTTGCAATAAAGGGGAATAAATGTCACTTGCTGTTTTTTTTTCATTTTGCATTTTGCATTTTGTTTTATTTGGACATAGTTACGCTCAAAGTTCCTATGATTCCGGATATGATCATGGATGTGATGATGCTGATATACCTAATCCAGAAAGACAATACATAAACCAACCCGAAAAGGGACCCTCTTTTCATTCTGATGAGTTCATGGAAGGTTACAATGATGGTTATGGGGATTGCTATGACCCAACCGTTATTGATGACCATGGTCTTGAATTGACCCCAGCCAATAGTAGTGTTTCATCACCAACACCAAAAACTGATGATGAAGTTTCCGTATTTCGCTCCATCTTTGAAATTCCCACCGCAATATTTGGCATCACAATACTATTTTTAATCGTTCTAGTAGCAATTGCAATAAGGATTAAAAAGGGCAAAAAAAAATCCAGGGAGAGAAAAGGTTTTTCGCAGTCTGTCCAACAGTCCGTCCTAAGAAAACAAGACCATAAATGCGCCCATTGTAAAAGACTGCTGAATGTGGTGGACTATGATCATAAGAATGGGGATAGGTCCGACAACAGGGAAAGCAATTGCCAAGCATTGTGCCCAAACTGTCATGCTGTAAAAACACGCAGGGAAAAAAGCAAAAGATGGTAATCAATTACTTGACCAAAATACATAATCATAATAGCATAAGGATGCGTGTATTAATCCTCCTAATCATTAATTGTTGGTGGCGTTCGATTGATTGTTAGATGTCCTTGGTTTATTGCGCCATTTGAGATTGTCACTCCCCAAATGTTTTGTGTGGTTCCGGCCTCTATTGATTGATTCCAGTTAATACCGTGTTTATGATTTATGATGTATTTCTTACTAAACACAATTGCCCAAAATGGGAATAATGATGCATATCACCTTTTTACTAGACAGGGGGCTGAATTTCCCTTATACTGAGGTTCTTAAAGCTCAATGCAACATTGTCTGACCTAAATGTCGCTATCGGACCTGAGTTCGTTATTATGTGGTTTTTCGATCTATCGCAACCAGCACTATAGAATTTTTCATCTGATGAGTTAGCGAACCAGTTACCATCATCTGTTATTTCGGTCACTTTTCTCCATTTGTTGTTATTTTCATCATCCAAATAAGATTCCATTTTAACCGCTTGATCATTTTCTATATTGTACATTACGACTTTCCAACCAATCCATCTATCGTTAATTGAGTCTGTAGCTTGTCTTGTGCCTTTCGCATCGGTATAACCGCCAGTATGCCATATTTCTTTTTTCCAATCCACTTTCCCATCGCTGTATATGGCACCGCTCAAAGCTGTACCCTCGCAAGGGATGTTGTCATTGTGTCTCCCACCTCTTGCTCGCCAGTCAATGTCTATTACCTCATCGCTATCCTCACTGTTTTGCTCGGATTCCTGATTGTTGTCTGTGGGTGATGATGTTCCATTTGTATTGGGTCGTACTTTTACATACCCTGTCATCTCTATATTCTTCCATTGTGTATCCCCTGGCAGAGATAGGACATTCATTCTTATGATTGAGTTGTTGATGAACCATGAGCCGTCATCATTATTTACTATTGGAATGTCATTGGTTATAGAAAATTTTGGATCCTCTTTGGGATTTTCCATATTGATGAACCATTCTCTTCCGCCTTCTTTGGTGGGGTAGATTTGACCTACCCCAAACTTATCCATCCCAGAGGAAACGATTTGAGGCTTTGGAACCAAAATGGTGCTATAGTATAATATGGCGATTAGGAGTAAAACAAAGAGCATGACAAACCCACCTGCAAACAATTTACCTTTTTTCAGATGTCAATTCTCACCTATAGCAAATATGTACCGATGTTTAATTTACCTTTTAATAAATTAAAGTTTCAAAGATGCGGTTTTGCAACTCCTGATATCATTAGGCAGATTACTTTATGCTGCCAGGCCATGGATCAACAACAATTACATGCATTTGGTTTTCAAATTACGTTTGTTTTGCTAACATAATAATTCCAAACATTGGTAAAAGCCTTTTCATGAGTCTGAGGGGTCCGATTATTACCATTTATAAATACTATGTTCTGTAGCTGTTGTCATATATGTTCTTATCAATAAACAAGGTTCCACACCCAATCCCCCCAGCCGACAGTCCAAACCCAAAGGCTGCGCAGGCGCTGCAGGAGGGGCTTGGCGGCCAGTTTGGCGAAATGCGAACCATGATGCAGTACTTTTTCCAAAACATGAACTTTAGGGGAGACGCAAAGCCATACCAGGACCTGCTAAGGAGCATGGCCTCGGAGGAGATGGGGCATGTTGAGCAGATCACAAACACAATAAACGCTCTCCTTGAGGGTGCCTCCCATCCCTCACTGCAGACAGGTGATGGGTTGCCGTTGTCTGTAGCCCTTGACTCCCCCAACATACACCACTTTTTGGTTGCCGGGCAGAGCGCAAGGCCAGTTGACGCCGCGGGCAACCCCTGGTCCGCCTCGTATATCTATGACAGCGGCAACCTTGTACTGAACATGATTTACAACCTCATGCTGGAGGCAACAGGCAGGCTGCAAAAATGCAGGCTGTATCAGATGAGCAGCGACAAGGCATACAGGTCAACGGTGTCATACCTGATTGTGCGGGACCTGTCCCATGAAAAGGTGTTTGCAAAGGCACTTGAGGCACTTGGTGTCAATTGGGGTAAGGCCCTGCCCATACCCAGGTTTGACACGTCAAACATGCCCGAGGTAAAAGAGCTTGAGAGCAAAAATCTGCACAACAAGATGTGGACGTTCACAAACAATGGTGAGACATCAATGATTGACAGGATCTTTAAGGGTGACTCACCTTTTGACGATGGGGGGACACTTGAGGTGATAGAGGGATTCCCAGAGGGCCACGAGATACCAAATCTTCCAGACGCACCGCAGGAGTTTGCGTCTGGGCTTGACTCTGACTTGATGAGGCTTACACAACAATTGCAGAAAATGTCAATAAAATAAACCAAGAGCCATCAAAAAAAAACAACACCAATGCGTAAATAGCCTCTTTTCTTTTTTCCATTATCTTTTACAAATGTGGATTTTTGAAAAAGGTCCACAGTATCTTATTGTTGTAGTGCTTGTTCTATTCTTTTAATTAATTCCAGAATTCTATGCATCTCTTAAAGCAATCAAAATGCTGTTTGGTTTGTTAATCCCTTTTTTACCTGCAGACCTTTCTTTTGCTGCGCATAATCCTTTTTTTCCAACCACAAATTGCTAATGGTGGTATAATATAACATTAGAGGTATAATATAACACATGAGAATTGTTCAAATATCTGATTTGCATATAGGGGGTCTATTCAAGCAAGACGCCTTTGATACAATGGTTGATGAGGTCAATAATGAATTGAAGCCTGATGTAATCATAGTGTCAGGAGACTTAACTGATGAGGGCATCATTTTTCAGTTCGAGCACGCAAGAAAAGAGCTAGACAAGCTAAAGTGCGAGAATATTATTGTATTTCCAGGTAACCATGACTTTCGCCATACGGGTTATCTTCTCTTTAAAAAGTTCTTTCCAACGCCCAATTCTAACAACTCTAACATTTATGAATTTAGCCAAGACAAAGACAAGAGCAAAAAGGTGTTGGTAGCAACTGTTGGAACTGCAAGGCCTGATCGAGATGAAGGTGAGGTAGGACACAGGCAGAACTTGTGGCTGGATAAAATTTTAAAGAAATATAATGATGTTGGTCACCATGCTAATAATAGCGATAAACAAATAAAGAAAATTGTAGCAATGCATCACCATCTAATAGCCATACCAGACACTGGATATACAAATGTCGTAGGTATCTCTAATGCTGGCGATGTTTTAAGGACTTGCCTTGAAAATAATGTGGATCTTGTTGTATGTGGTCATAAACATAGGCCATGGATATGGGATTTAGGAACCATGAAGATTGCATATGCTGGAACAGTAAGCTCATGGAGATATAGGGGGGTATTTGAGGATACCTATAATATCATTGACATTCGAGAGGATAACAGAATTGATATAGACCTAAAGGTAGTAGGCGGAAAAAGAATACCATTATCAGAGATAGTAAATAGATACCAACCAGAAGATAGAATTACAAAAATATCTGATGTAGTGTCACCACCATCCAATCAATAGAATTATTTTGGTAGTCAATTGCGTTATATTAAACTAAAAGAGCAAATAAGATACCTATTACCATTATGGTGACATCGATGACTAAATGGGCCTATAACCTTGATTTAGCTTTTTTAATTTTTGAGGCATTTGCCTTAATGTAAATGGTTGCAGAAAATCTATTTAAGATGCGAATCCGTTCAGGACAATACCTGGTATCTCTAGATACCAAAACGTTCAGGCTAAATGTGTATGTTATTTATTCAAAATGAATAACAATATGCTCTCAGACATATGCGTGGCTTGCAGACCATTCATACTTGTAATCCACGTTTCCGTAATAAGATTGATCCAATGCAAAGACAATTGATTCCATTTAGAAAAAGTTAATCTTATGTAGATATGGAGAAAGAACGCTGCTGCTGCTGCTGCTGCTGCAAAAAATAAATTAATCATAATGCATACGTTCTTCTTCAGAGAGATATCTCATCTCTTAAAGTCAGAGATACATTTCCTTCAAAGTCAAAGACAAGGCTCAAAGTCTTACAAATACAAACCAAAATCAATAGTTAAAAAGACAGTTTCTATTTTACTGTCATCAACAACTATAATTTTTATACAAGTAAAATTATTTTTGATCAGAGACGTCCTTAGACATTTTGTTGTTGCCTGAAGTATTAGATATCTATTCTTGTCTCACTATGCAAAGACCTATGAAATTAGTCATTCATTAACTCATACATTTCTCTCACACAGCGAGAACATACTTTTAGATCCCCTTTGCCAAATCCAAATTTTACCCTAACATAATGACTCGTTTGAGTGTCACATACTTCGCATTCAGTTGGCTTTGTCTCTATTTCCATTTTCAAGTTTTTTCTATTATATTGTAGGATCAATTATACCTAAAAGATTTTTCTTCTAATGCACAATAATCTTAAGTTTTTTTTCCATATCCTTAACCTACAGTTAGGCTTATCAACCAATACTTAATTGGTTACACATATTGCAGATATTAAAGCAAGACCATGACTTTATCTAAATCTCTGGATGAATGGTATATGGACAAAGACTGAAATTTTAAACATAATTTACCGGTTATTAAGCTCATTGCATTACGAGTTTACAAAGTCTATTTACAACGTTGCAAAACAACACAAAACATCAAGGAATCAACAAAATCATATATTTTATATTAAATGGATTTACTATATTCAAAGACTGTATTGATTATAAGTAAAAAAAGAGAAACTCGTGCCGTGTTGTAGATATTCCATTAACTGGTTGATTCTCAACAAACCTAAGAGTGGGCAGATGGTAGCAGCTATTGGTAACTCAATGAGTTATTCGAACCTATTAGCCGATGGTATAACAAATGGTTTGAAAGTCACTACAAAGCTTTGTAAATTAATATAGTTAGATAATGCTAAAAAATTGTTATCATACAATATTATATAACAGCAGTCGCTGTGGCGATATTGATTGGAACAGCTTTAACAACAAATACAGTATATGCAGGAAATGACTGGAATGATAGTTGTAGAAATGCAGGATATGGACATGGACAAAACGGACCTTTTAGTGTAGACACATACGACCATTGTGGAGATGAGAAAGGCGGTGATGACGCTTACTACAAAGGTTTCATTGATGGATGTATGTCTGTAGAAGGCAATACAAAGGATGTTTGCGAATCTGCAACCGACGGACTCATTATATCAGATGCATCAAAAAGAGATTGTGAATCCGGTTACGCATCGGATTAATTTTAGCATAAACTGATCATCCATTCTTTTTTTTGTTGATTAGGTATATGATGCAACCTACAGTTTATCTATACTGGAGAAGACCGGAATTTTTTACATTTATTTTATTGATCATTATAGCACTTGTATCAGGTATTCGTAAACCCTTTCTACAACGTCGCTTAACAAAACAGAACATCAAAGAAATCATTGATATCAGTATTTTTTCCTTTAAATGAATTACTATATTTAATACTGTTATGTTATTGAGTAAAAAAGATAAAGAAAAACTCGTAATCAAGTTAGCCAATGAGGGTAAAACCCCAAGAGAGACTGCTAAAGAGGTTCATACATCTCAATCTATTGTACAGATTTTGAATAAAGCAACTGGGGACGATGAAGCAGAAAAGGAACAAAGACTGAAGAACAAATCCGAATATGCCCAAGCTTTTAAGATGTTTAAGGATGGGCGACCACTTGAAGATGTGGCGATTGAGTTGGACATAGAATCACCCACCGTTATCTGCTAATATGAGGACTACCTTAAGCTTGTGAATATGCGAAAGCTGGTTGCTATATATAATGATGTGAAAAACGACCTACCGCTGTTCCTTGATCTGTATGACCGCATAAAAAAAGAGAGGATCAGTAAGCCCCAGATATCAGAACTTTTGAAAACTCCGAATCGCCTTTTGGACCTGAAGAAGATGGTGGATTTGTATAACGACCACATATGGAACTGCACTCAAAGAAAATAAAACTCGAAAAGGAAATAGAGGACAAGAGGAAAAGACCACTAGTTTAGTTCGCTTCTGCTAGATTATACACTTAGGTAAAGTGGTATCCAGGGGTAAGCCTAACACTTTAGTAAATTTTTGATGGCTGTTGCCCGGTATTCTGCTAGTTGTTGTCCATGCATTCATTTGTATACTTGTTGGATAAATGCATTCACGATATTACAGACAGAGTTCGAAGGAATCCTATAAACATCTGAGCCTAGAAAAGCAGTCATTGTTTAAGAGGGCACGAAGGGATTAACTCAAAAATGAATGAAATTCTTGCTTGGTCATATTCCAAATATGATTAGGAATGGCCGATGTATGCAATTTGAATAATATATTGGTAGTATTGGCATATGTTCAGTTTTGTGGCTATTCCTCACACAACAAAGTCCAATGTTTGGGCGGTAAAATCGTCCGTATTGTAATTGGGCTTATTGTTAAATAACACATTGCAATACACGTCTCTGCTAACTAATATCCCAAATCAAATTGTAAAATTACACTATTTTGCTCTAAGGTATATATTACAAAGCTATGGGCATCAACGAATTCTTTTGTTTCGGAATTAATTTGATCATAGAATTTGAGCAAATCTGTGTCCCATGTTTTTGAAGAGCCTGAGTCATACGCACAAAGAATGGACATGGGCAACGAGAGTTTTTTGCCAAGTGCATACTCAAGTTTATGCCATTGCCCCCCAAGTCCATGTGAAATAAAATAGGCAGACAGATCCGCTGCAACTCTAACTCCTTTTTTGCCTTTGGAAATAAACATGTCGGAGATAGATTTTGTAGCATTTATCCAATTATCAAGGTCCGGATTATTGGGATTTTTGTATATTTCCTCTCCTCTCAATATAATGAGACTGCCATCACCAGATCCTTCTTCATATTGATATGTGTTAATTCCATGTTTTTGCATTGATTTTCTTACTTCATCTGTAGATTGTGTTGCAGTAAGGTACACCGTCCCCCAGTTATCATCTAGACCTGATTTAACAAAAGCAAAGTGAATACGCTGCATCTCTTCTTTGGTGAAGAAAAAAAACACATCCGTGTTCTCCGGGTTTTACATCATGTAAAAACTCCTCTGGAGAAGCATTAACTCTATTCCTTGATTCTCTTGGCATACCAATAATCTTTGGATATAATAACAAAATATTAAAATGATATGATTGTGGGGGGACACAATCTAATAAAAACACCCTGCAATTGCATTATCTCCTGTAAGAATGGTTGCATCAACAAGTTTAATTTCTCAAACCTTTGCAAAGATATATTGGTTTACCATGATGCCAGAATAAATAGGGCATCCTATCCATCATATCATCTAGTTTCTAAAAGATATTAAATAAAAGGCGCTCCATCGTTTTTATTCTTCATTAGACATATGTACATTAGGTATTCCTTGATCTTCTTTGGGACAGTACCATTTTCATGTATTCCTTGATCTCTTCCTCATTAACTTCGACTGAAAAACCTCCAGTCTGTTCTTCTAATTTTTTCTGCTCTTTTTTGACAAGCTTGGATACTCTTTGCTCTAGTTGCTGTTCCATCTGAGCAGATCCAATATCATCCATTAGTTTTACCGCAGAAGCTTTTATTGATTTTCTTAATGAACGATCTTGAGATAATGCAACAGCCGAGAGATACAATCCCATGCTAAACAAATATGAAGATAATAGTACTAGGGAATGACCCGCAATCCCATATGTCTGTTGTAGCGCTGAAGTAGACAGAGCAAGTCCCACTAGTATATCGCCGATAGCGGCAATAGTAAGATAGTCTTTTAATTTTGGTGAGGTTACCCTCCTTGCCACCATGAAAAAGGCCAAACCAAATAGAATGTTTCCGCATACGTTACCTATTCTAAACAAAAGTCTAAAATAATATCGATATTCTTCATCTACACCTGCCAAGCTTTCGCCTGACAAGAAGCCTGGCATTTTTCCAATCAGATAAAAAACAAGTGGAAGAGAAAGAACAATCCATAACCATATGGGGAGCCTACCTAATGTTTGATAAAAGCTACGCAAAAGTGTTGTAGAAGCCAACCACCTAAATGCAAATGCTATGGGAATGACCGTAGAAGCCAGACCCACATATAGTTGTATATTTGAATATGGCAGTATATAGAGCGTGGTTGTTTCAGAATCCATCACCTTGTATTGTATTTCACCATTATGCTTCTCCGATGACTCATACAAAAAAGATGATTCTACAGGGACCCCAACAGGGGTTTTTTCTTTTATAACCTGTATCAGTAGCAATTTGCTAAAGCCTTCTTGAGCTATTGAAGTGGCAAGTAATATTGCTGCGATACCGTAAAACAAGAGAGTATAGTTTTTGTAACCTCTTAATCTATACCATAAAAAGAATTTATAGGAAATTCCACCCATAATGATGCTTGCTACTGCAGAACTAACCGCAAAAACTAAAGGTGATAGAAATTCTGTGGTGTTAGTAAAAAACACAACTAAAAGTAGCCCCAAAAGAAAAAACTGAACTATCGTCATAGTCCAAAATGTTAGATTATGAAAACGCGATTTGGATCTAATTTCTTCACTTACACGTTTAGTAAATCCCAAAAGGACAAAAGAACCAATGCCATATCCGATCACAACAGTCAAAATAAACATTATAGTCTCCGTATCATTGTTATATGATAAAATCTGACGTGTCATTAGTAAATCAACAATTACAAGAAAAATTATGGAAAATCCTGCAATAACCGAAGCCTTTCTACTGGTTAGCATTGAGAACACGGAAGTTAGTCTTGACAATTATAACAGATTCATAACAATGACGTATGTAATATAGTTATTTATATATTCGAATTCAATGAGGCTCATTATTCGGATTCAAATCCATTTTATGTAATTGATTCGGAAAGCATGTCACCTGTCCTACATATCGGTGACATGGTCATGGTTTGCAACAACAATGGCAATGGAACCTCCTTTGAAAATATACGTATTGGAGACATCGTTGTATTCAACGCTTTTGCTGCTGACGCCGTAGAAGAGGGCAAAACAATAGTCAGTAGAGTTGCGGCAATGTTTGAGGAAGGCTAAACATTGATGGGAAATGCTAAACTGGACCAATTGTGTACCCGTTTCAGTACCTGCTGTTTTGGAGAACAAAACGATATTGACCAAAGGGGACGCAAATGAGTGCTCTATCCCAGGGGTTGATATTCCGATCACGCAATAAAACTATATTGGAAGAGTTGTATCCATTATTAATGATGAACACACACCTGCAATGACAGCTGATAAATTATCTAAAACTTGTTGAGTACAAACGAATTTGAATTAGCTTTGGATGATAATTCAATATGATATTCTTTTCTACAAATATTACAAGTAATATGGAATAATTGCGTCCTTCCTTTCAATTGGTAAATGCATCTACCTCTGGTTGCTGGTTTGATTTGATTATTAATAGCATAAGATTCCAATTCTTGTGTCTAGCGGCGCTACCACCGCTAACTCTTTCTTACTTTGGGCTATAGTAGATATTGTTTGTCTGCATTATCCCACCAATTACTTCACATTGGTATAACCCAAACATACACCATTCAGCCGATATGCTGCTTTAAAACCCAACTCTCATTCCTGTTGAGGCCATGAGAAGGACAATAACCTTTCCTCGCCCATCACACAAAGATAAAAGCTTGGATATTTCATCATGGTGTAGCCTCTATATTCATATTTGTTTTCCTGCTCGCCTACAAACGTGGACAGTTTTTTTCTGTTTAGGGTTATGTCGTTTAAGGAAAAGAAATGATATAGAGCAGCTATGTGAACTGACAAAGTTGAAAAGGAGAAATTCTCTCCTTTCTTCTCCATTAGTTGCTGGATAATTTCGCCTTCAATGACTTTAGGGTCTTTGGAGAGAATGTCGGATAGGGATGCAACATTATTGTTACAATGGTGTTTTAGATACTTTTGGAGACACCTATCATATTTTATTTTGGTGAGATTAGCCCTCAGTGATGATATAAAAAGAACATAAGCAGGGTGGTTTTTATAATCTAAAACAAGTTTGTCGGCATTGGGAGAAGTGTGATTAAAATTGGCAGCAGCAGCAGCAACAGCAGCAGCATTGGCAACACCTTTATTTTTCATATCATTTCCCCTTTAATTATAATATATAGAATAGATTCTCTGATAATTATATGTAATATGGCAGTCATAGAAACAATATTATATTTATTGTACAGTTCACTAGCTTATTGGGATAGAGTAGGGTGACGATCGAGCTATCAGTAGGTGCAATAATAAGATACCAGACCATGGAGTATAACAAGGATTATGCGGAATTCCTCCTTCTAAGAAATAAAAGGGGATTTTGGGGATTCCCTCAGGGGCATAAGGAAAGGGGCGAAAACGATATCCAAACGCTGCAAAGAGAGGTTCAGGAAGAGACTGGAATAGTTAACCTTGAGATCCACCAATATATTGGCAAAATCCAATACAAATACTTTAGAGCAGATGGACTTCGCTCAGAAAAAGAAGTAAAGTTTTATTTTGCTACTACCTCTACAAGAGAGGTTATCATATCAAATGAGCATGAAGATTTTAAATGGACCAACTATTTGGATGCATTGTCATTACTTGACCACCGTCAATTGAAATCCATCATACTTAAGGGAAGAAGAAAAGGACTCTATTAAAATAAAGGATCATGGTATTTTTGCTTTTCTCTGATATGCTCTTTCTTAAATCAAACGACCGATTTGTTTTGTTAATGTGTTGCTATAGATATTATATCTCCGTCATTGGTTCGTATATTTGTATTTTTAACTCCACTTAAAATGGGGTGTTTTGAATTTTGACCTGCTGCTGCTGCTGCTTTGCCCTCAGGCTTATGCGTGTTCTATATCCTTTTACCACTGTATTGTCAATTTTTCATCATAATACCCTTCATGGTGTAAATGGGATGAAAATAATTTTATACTCTCTGATAATAGTTATTTACAGGATATAGATTATAAAATGGTATCTGGCAAAAGAATTGTTTTAACTGCTGATCGTAGCTTAATGACAAACTATCGGGGTAATTTCCTTTATGGCTTTATCGCTTGTGGCCCTTACGAGCTTGTTCCTGAATTTGTTTTTGACAAACTTTTTTGCCCTAGTGTTGAGACAGTGAAAAGTACAGGCGAGATAAAAGTTGCTCAATGCGGACTCCGCAGAATAGAAAGCGCCCTTCTTCAGGAGTACCCTAAAAATGATATTTTTCTGGCCCATCCTGAAATGCTTGATAAATGTATAGGGCCCGAGACAAAGGTTGTAGGTATTAACGTGATGGATCCTCTGGGAATGGCTCCTGTCACTACCACTATGTCACCTGAAAAACTGTCTTATGTGGCAATGAAGTTTAAGAAAATGTGTGCTTCAATAATACAGTTAAAGAAAAAATATGACTTTAAGGTCGTAGTTGGAGGTAATGGATCGTGGGAATTGGCAAAGCCTGAGAGAATGAGGATTCATGGGATAGATACCGTTGTTATTGGGGAGGCTGACGAACTGGCACTTGACCTTTTCCATGACTTGGAAGCAGGTGATGCCCCTGAGCTATTGCATACCTTTGTCAGGAACATTGAGAACATTCCCACAATCAAAGGCCCAACGATAAATTCTTTAATTGAGGCTATGCGTGGCTGCGGAAGGGGATGTGACTTTTGCGATGTCAACAAACGCTCCAAAAAGGACATACCATTGTCAAGACTGCAGGAAGAAGCCAAAATAAACCTCAAATACGGATTTGATTCTATTTGGCTTCAATCAGATGAAATGTTACTATATGGGTGTGATAACAAAGACTTTGTTCCAAATCAGGATGCAATTCTTGACGTTTGGAAAGGGTTAAAGTCTATCGGGGCAAATTTCATAGGCACAACTCACATGACACTGTCCGCTGTTGCTTCGTCTCCGGATTTGATTGAAAAAATATCTCAGGTTAATGATATGGAAAATAATGGCAGATGGCTAGCAACTAACTTGGGTGTGGAAACTGTCGCTCCAAGAATGGTAAAAAAACACCTGGGTGTTAAAACCAAGCCATTTCAACCTGAAGAGTGGGGTTCGGTTGTAAGGGAAGGGTGCAAGATTCTCAATCGTAATCACTGGTTTCCCGCATTGACACTGATAATCGGTTGGCCAGATGAAACCCCTGATGAGACACAATATACTATTGATTTGATACAGGACTTTAAACAAATGGAAATGAGGGGTCTGGTGGCGCCATTGCTGTATCAGGATTTTTCTGAGAGAAATTCAATGCATTTTGGTAATCTCAATGAGTCGCAATTTGCACTGTTTTGGACATGCTGGCAGCATAACCTTAGGGTAATTGACAATATCATTCCGATTATTATTAGAAATAAAACATACGGTCCTGCAATGAAGGTGTTTATGGCCATGTTGATAAAAGCAGGAACCTGGGCTATTATGAAATACCTGCGCGGATTATCTAAGGGTCTCTTTGATGGTAAACCAGCAGAGGATGTTGTTGCGAAATATGTCAAACCCCGCTCTGTTACCGCACCGTTGCCATCAAAGCTGTGATTTTATACGAGTAAACTAAACTCGTTTTTCAGTTAAACCAAGGGAAAATTGCGGAAATTCCCAACAATTAAACATGATAAAATAGGATTTCATTATTATTGTTGCTGCCTGTTTAATTCGCTTAAAGCTGCATCGGCTAGTGTGTCTCTTTGAGGGGTAATTACTATGAAATAGTTCTTATCTGCTCTCTCCATTGCCGTTACTAGCTTGTGTTTTTTTGTGGATATGTCAAACTCGTACATACCGCGCTCTAGCTTGCCTTTTGTGTATATCATCAATAAAACGTCTCCTGAAAGGGGCGTAATCGGTACCATGGAGAAAACATGATCTTTATATGAACTTATGGGAAGCACTTGTTTCATATACGGTGCAACAGAAACCAAATAAATTAAAACATCTTCTATGGTCTCAAATTCTTCATACTCAAATTTCATTTAAATTATTAACTATAGCAAGGATAAATAAACTTATAACAAAAATAAAATAAGGAATCAGCCGTAAGATTCGAATTTTACATCAAAAGAGCCGTCTTTTCTCTTTTTCCTTTCAGTAACAAAACCTTTTGGCACAAGGGAGTCCAACACCCCATCAACCGTTCCTTGCCATCCACAAACATAAAACGAGGTGTTTTCTGGTGTTATGTTTTCTCCAACCAATTCCTCAAGTGGTGATTTGTCATTGCCCGCCTTTGGTCTTAGGAATGTTTCTACTCTTCCTTTATGTCCGCTCCATGATCTGTTAAACCATTCTTGGGGCCTGCTTATGCTGGCCCTATACTGAAAGTTCCATTTGTCCCTTCCTTTGTCGATGCTTTCGCTCTCCAGTTCCGTTAATAGATCTCTATAGCTTAATTCATCAACATAACTAGCTCCGTGCAGTACTATAATTTCCCTTTTACTTTCGTTCTTTTTTAGGTGCAGAGAATATGAAATAAATGGGGCAAGGCCTGTGCCTCCACCAATCAATACCAATCTTCTGTTATCTGGCTCACCGGAAGGCATTTTTTCGTTGATTGTAAATATTCCTGTGGGTTTGACCCAAAATATCTCGTCTCCCTCTTTTTTATCAAACATCTGTGTGGTTAGTCTTCCCGGAACTGGTTTCTTTACCCATCTTATGATTAACTCAAAATATTTTTTTTGATGGGGTGGCGATGCAATGGAGTATGCTCTTCTAACTGTTTTACCTTCACTAGGAACATTTACACCAAGAGTTACAAATTGTCCTGGCTTAAAGTCGGGAACCTCGCCTTCATTTGGCTTGATGTGAAAAATAGCCAGGTCCTCCTTTAATACACTAATGTATGATATTGTTGCCTTATTGTCAACTACCATGATACTCTGTGTTTTAAGCCGAGTCAGTTAAATATTTTGTTCTAGTATTATAAAATATCTATTTCAATTCCATAATTTTTACATTATAAACGCCAAAATAAAATATTTGTAAGAATATTGAAATATATTCAAAATAAATTGTAAATATTTGTGATTTATGCACTATTGCTAAATGGCCAAAAATTGTTAATGTTTTTATGGATTGTAACCATGTAAACTGGAGTGCTTTTTTTGGTCATTTGTATTTCTTCATGATGTTGTAATATGGAGAAGCTTTATGTCTTTCTATGCATTTTTGACACATGGATTTATCTCCATATTTTCTGTGGCATTGGCAATCACAGATAGATTTTACATTCGATTCCAAATGATGATAATGGTAGATTGATTAAATATAATGGTTTTTTATTTTTTTTGTTGGATTAAAAGATTTATAATCCCTATATAGGGCATTTTTTTTGAAATGATCAATAGCCTAGCAAATAGCATTATCTCAAATGTGGTTTTATCATCCAAACCCTGCTCAAAACTGTTGGAAAGCGATGGGATTTCCTCTAAAGCATTTACATTGAGGAGTTTTGATGGCCGGAAATTGATTAGCCTTAAAGACGTGAGGACATTAAAAAATAGTGTTCCTCGTTTAGGAACAGCTATAAACATAGTCAAGAACCTTGACGAATATCTTTACATAGTTTGCAATTACGTTCCCAATATCAATGACAGTAATTTCTTTAAGATTAGATTCCAAAAAATACGCGTATTGATCCATTTGCTATTCAGCAGGCTTTCAAAAATTCTCTCAGAGGCCACAAACCCGAATGACCTAAACGAATGGATTGGTGAGTCCAACTCGCTGCTGGTGGAGACATCGGATCTTGTTTTGGAGTATCGTGATTCTTTGAGGAATGAGAAAAATGGCCAGTCAACTGAAAACTTTGAGCAAAAGGTTAAACTCAAGAGGGATTATTTTAGCTACTTTGGCATGAAGGAGGAAAGCATGGATGTTGCTCTTTATTCCATTTATGGCATAGTTGTTTGATTGCGTTGAATCTTGTCTTTTCCTGTAAAGTATTCCAAGATCTCTTTGCTGTGCCCTTCTGGTTTGACTTTGTTAAATATTTTTACTATTTTCCCGGTTTTATCTAGCAAGAAGGTTGATCTATTCGTGCCATAATATTCCTTACCCATAAACCTTTTCAGCCCATATGTTCCGTATTTTTTGGATATTGCGTTGTTTGTGTCTGATGACAGCATGTAGGGTATTCCCATTTTTTCTCTGAATTTTAGATGCGATTCTTCAGAATCGGGACTTATGCCAATCACCTCAATATCGTTTTCCTTGAACTTTTGATAGTCTTTAGTAAACTCTTCTGCCTCAATTGTACATCCGGGGGTAAAATCTTTAGGGTAAAAATAGATTACTATGTTTTTCTTCCCTATCATTTCATCAATCTCATGCTTATTGCCTTTGGTATCAAAAAAGCCAAAACTGGGCGGTTTTTCTCCTTCTCTGATTAGGGAGCCGTTTGTAGCAGGTTCATTTGATTCAGCCATGATGACATTCTATTGTAAACAAACAATATTTTCTTTTCCTTCTTTGATTTTCAGATTATGGTGCAAAAAAATTGCATTATTATCCAAACACAAATGTGTAAAAACAAAAATTATTTGACCTTGGGATTATTTCCACTTTGTGTGTTTCTGTATTTTTTGTTTTTACTATGTTGTATATAAAAGGCCATGTAGTTTCAATATAGCTTATCTCGCCATTTGTTTTGATGTGACTGCCAAATTGTCCTTCACTTAGGTATTTGCCATCCAGTCTAATTTCTGCAATTGCCGGTTTGCTATCGTCTGGCCCTACTATGACGTTCACATTTGATGCCTTGTCGTATTTGAAAATTATTGCTGGGTCTTTTTCTTTGTAATCCAGAGATGATTTTACCCTTTCTTTATCCCATCTCCATTTGCCCCTCAAATAGACATTGTTCTCCAAAATAATGCTTGGTTCTGCAAGTATGTTGTAATCATTTGTCTTTAGTTTTTGATTATTTCCAAATCTCCTGATTCTGGAGTACCCTAGGCAAATTTCTGGAGCCATGCCAACAAAATGCATACCATAAACTTTGGCGATTTCGTTTTCTTCTGGTCCTTCATGGTTTTTTTGTGGATATTCATCATTACTATACGAAATGTCCAGTAAATCTGATATGGCCTCTTCAAATTCACTTAGATTGCCGTACCCTGGATGTTCATACCTGACAAATCCTTCCCTATCAATCAAAACATGTTTTGGCCAATATGAGTTTCCATACTCTTCCCAAGTTTTGTTTTTTGTGTCAAACCCAGTAATGTACCCATCTAGGCCTAAAGCCGAAATAGCTCTTTTTGTGTTATTGACATCCTTTGCAAATTCGTACTCTGAGGAGTGTATTGGTATCACTATCAACCCTTTATCTCCATATTTTTTCTTTATTTTGTCCATAGTCGGAAGTGTCCTCAAGCAATAAACACAGGTATAGGTCCAAAAGTCTAATAGAATCACTTTACCCTTAAAATCATTGATAGAATAATCCAAGCCATCACTCCAGACTTCTATTTCTTTAAAATCTGCCGCAGGAAACGCCGGTATGATGTTCATTCATTGAGTTTATGGCCCCATGATAACTTTATATCTTTTCTTCCATGGCTTGTTGTGGTGTGATGACATAAAGAGTGCGGGAGATGGGATTTGAACCCACGAACCCCTAAGGGATAAGGCCCTCAACCTTACGCCTTTGGCCAAGCTGGGCGACTCCCGCTTCAGTTTACTTTTGTTTTAGGTTTAATTTGAATATTCCCAATATTGTTGCTTGCTATCAAAATTTGAATGGTTTTTATGTAGGCGATTATTTTTTTTAACTATGCTTGTTCCTGTAAGATGTTTTACTTGTGGTAAATTGATTGCTCATATTTATAATGAATATATATCTCGAGTCAAGTTGGGCGAAGAGCCAAACAATGTGATGGATTCTTTGAAAATAACAAGATATTGTTGCAGACGGATGTTTATCTCAAGTGTGGAAACAATATATCAGGTGATTCCATATTATGAAGCCTTGAGAAAACGCAGGACGGAGATACAATCTGAAATGGAAGGTTAGACATGCCTAAGATAACCTCAATAAATGAGCGATTGGTGTTTAACAGCAGAGGTGATAAAGCTATTGAGGTCGATGTGGTTTCTGATAACCAGTTTCTCGGAAGAGCGTGTGCACCATCAGGTGCAAGCGTAGGGATATACGAGGCGCAAAGTTTTATCGACAATGATCCGCAAAAAACTATTGACGCGTTTAGGGTCATTAAAAAAAAGTTTATAGGGTTAGACTCCGCTGACCTGAAAACGATACATGAAACACTGAAGGGTAATGATGAGACTGTCAATTACTCTAACGTAGGTGGATCGATTGCATATGCTCTTACGATATCTTGCATTGATTCTGCTTCAAAATCCCTTAACCTGCCGTTCTATAAGGTTTTAAACCCAAAGATAAACAAAATCAATTTTCCATTTCCATTGGGAAATATATTGGGTGGTGGTTCGCACGCCGGACAGGGAGCTCCTGACCTTCAGGAGTTTTTAGTTTGTCCTGTAGGTGCTAAATCCATATTTGAGGCGTTAGAGATTAATTCCAAAATCCATAAAGAGCTAAAAAAAAACATGGAGAAAAAAGATCCAAGGTTCACGGGTGGAAAAGGTGATGAGGGCGCATGGGCCCCAAACATTGATAATGATGGTGCGATTGAAATTTTGGAACAAGCTGTCGCAAACAGTGGTTATGACCCCAAAAAGGATGTACGTTTGGGAATAGATTTTGCAAGCTCATCGCTTTGGGATCCGATAAAGGAAACATATGAGTATAAAAGGTATGGCAAAACCCTGGATACCCAAGACCAACTGGATTATGCTGATAATTTGATAAAAAATTATGATTTGATATATGCTGAGGATCCGGTGCATGAGGAGGATTTTGAAGGAATGTCCATACTAACGAATAAGAATCCAAGGTGTCTTGTAACCGGAGACGATCTATTGGTGACCAATAAAAACAGGGTGGCAACAGCTGCCAAGAAAAATTCCTGCTCCGGAGCCATATTGAAAGTAAATCAGGCAGGTTCTCTTTATGATGCATTGTTGTTTGCCAAAGAATGCGATGACAATAATATCAAAATAGTAACCTCCCATCGTTCAGGTGAATCAACAGATAACCATATTTCACACATTGCTATAGCTACAAACTCTGTTATGT
Source organism: Nitrososphaeraceae archaeon (assembly GCA_016782315.1). GTDB lineage: Archaea > Thermoproteota > Nitrososphaeria > Nitrososphaerales > Nitrososphaeraceae > Nitrosocosmicus. Next base: position 25,769 of record JADDOQ010000001.1, read on the forward strand.
TAAAGTCCGGTGTTGTTGGTGGAGAAAGAATTTCTAAATTGAATGAATTGATTAGAATTTCAGAGTATGGTTTAATAGAAGGAATGGCTAAATGGAGCAATAGTATATAAAATGTTTGAAAGAGTTTCAGATTCCTATTCCCAAGATAGTTATAGTGAAAAGGACAATGTTGAAGAGAGTTTTGACAATTCAGTCGAAGTAGGAACTGAAAGTGATTCCAATTCAATTTCTCCTGATTCAAACGATATCACTTCACAATCTGGGGACACAACCACCTCCACCACCACAAACAGTGCACCTGACTCCATTACTGGCGAAGAAGATACTGATTCGCTAGAAAATCCAAACAATTTGGAAAAAATGATATTGTCTACAGGAATTAGGGTAGGCACCCCCATAAAAACAAAATTTATGGCCTCTTTTATTACGCGTGCTAACCCTGAAGGATTATACATTCTTGATATCAGCAAAACGCTGGCAAGAATTGACGTTGCTGCTAAATTCATAGGAAGGGTCAGCATATCTAATGTAGCCGTAACGTCATCTAGAGAATATGGCAAAACCCCGGTTGAAAAATTTTGCGAACTGACGGGTGCTCGTGGGATATTTGGACGCTTTATGCCCGGAACATTCACCAATCCCTCTTTGCCAAAATACCTTGAGCCCGAAATTGTCATAGTTACAGACCCCCAAGCAGACGAGCAGGCCGTATTAGAATCCACCCGTGCCGGCGTTCCAGTAATTGCATTAGCTAACAGTGATAATATCACATCTAAGGTTGACATTGTGATACCCACAAACAACAGAGGCAGAAAAGCTTTAGCTACGGTGTATTGGCTTTTGACAAAGGAAGTCTTAAAGAAACAGGGAAAAATAAAATCAGACTCTGAAATGCCACTTACAATCGATGACTTTGAAGCAAAATTAGTGGAAGAAGTTATTTGAGGGAATCTGTTGCGACTAGGCAACATAACTCTGATGGGTTTTTCTACCCCAAAAGTTCTCGGGAAATAATATTTACAATAGATAATCTATTTCATCAGATAAATGCCTCTGCCAAAGACAGAGAGGTATTGTTTATTGTTAAGGAATTTATCAAAAATAAGAAAATATTGACTTTTATAGTTCCTCATGGGGCATATTGCTATTCTGGTTATGTTTCTTCATTGGTTTACTATTTGATTGGCCTGATAGAATGCAATAAGTTTATAATTTTGTCGCCTGACCATAATGGGACCAGCCCGGGCATATCCATTATGGATAAGGGTTATTGGAGTACCCCTCTGGGTTACGTCCAAATCAGTGAGGAATTGGGATTAAAACTATTGAATGGTGATTCTGATAACTTTATCCGTATAGATCCATTTTCCCTATCTATAGACCATGCCATTGAGACTCAATTGCCTTTTTTACAGTATGTTAAAAGGGATGGATTTGAGTTTATTCCGATTTTGCAGAGAAATCAGGGTAAATCCGCTTCAATTAAGTTAGCTGATGTTTTAAGCTCAATTGTCCCTAAGGACGAAAATGTTGTTTTGATAGTTACCTCAAATTTCTCGCATTATTTATGTTATGATGAGTGCTATAAAAAAGATAAAAAACTATTGTCTGATATACTGTCTATGAACATCGAATCCTTCTATAGAACTTTGGAAGATAATTCGATGACATTATGTGGGTATGGATGCATAGCTTCAGCAATAGAGTTCTCAAAAAGAATGAAAAACACTGATGCTAGTTTATTAAAATATCTAACTAGTGGGGACATTGATGGAAACAAATCGTCTGTTGTGGGTTACTCTTCCTTGATATTGCTATAATGCCATTTGGATATGGTTGTCTCACACAAAGTAACCTCGACATCTCCGGGAAAAGCAATACTTTTTGGGGAACATTTTGTAGTCTATGGCTATTCGTCACTTATTTTTGCCATTGATAAAAGATTTAGGGTTGTATTGGAATATGGTGATTCTGATAGAAATTGCAGCAAGATAAGGGTTACCTCAAATTTAGGATTCAGTGCTGAGATAGTTGATTCAAAAATCATTATGTCCAATAATGATCAATCATATGTTGATGTTGTCAACAACCTACACAAAATAATCAGTTATTTGCTAGAAGGCATGCATAATGACGGTACTGTTGCAAATAAACAAAGCATGAATGTTCATATAGACTCTGAAATTCCCGTAGGTGGTGGACTTGGGTCATCGTCTGCGTTTTGTGTCGCATTAACTGGGGCACTATATTACAATTCTGATAACAAACCAGGCAAAAAATTCATTTGCGATAAGTCTATTGGGGTGGAAAGGGTAATAAATAATAGCACATCTGGTGTTGATTGCAGTATCTGTACATATGGCGGCCTTGGCGTTTATAATAAATCACATGGATTTAGAAAAATCGGGGCTGATATGCATGATTTTCCGTTTCTAGTTATAGATACGGGTATTCCACACAATACATCTGAAATGGTGAATAAGGTAAAAAGAGTCAAAGAAAATGATGCTGAATATTTTTCCATTTTGTGCAATCAGTATGAAAGCATTTTTAATCTTTCATTAAAGTCTCTGAAAACTAAAAACTTGGAAAGTTTGGGAACCTTGATGGATGAGAACCATTCTATTTTAAAGAAACTATCGTTATCTAACCATGTTATAGAAAAGGTCATAGAAATCTGCCAATCCGGCGGAACTTATGGCACCAAAATCACAGGTTCTGGCGGTGGGGGATGTTTGTTATCATTGGTAGATAAAAAAGACAAAACTCTGGTAAAGAGGCTGTTGAAAAAACTTGATGAACTCAAACTAAACCATTTTTTTGTGAATCCAGACGATGGCGGTATTAAAATTGAGATTGAAACCGCATCCAATGCAAACAAAATCAGATGATGTTTTTGCAGGCTATCTTAAGGTTATCTATTCAATTTGTACAAACCAAATAATTAATAAAATGAATTATTATCACTAAACAGGTTGAATAGTACAAAGAATGGCGGTCTTTTAATTATTAAACTGGGTGGCTCTATAATTACATTCAAGGATAAACCTCTTACACCTAATTATCACGCTATTGAAAAGTTGTCTGGTATCATTAAAGAACTAAAAAAACGTTATAAAATTATCATTGTACACGGTGGGGGTTCTTTTGGCCACTATTGGTCAGTAAAATATGACATGCATACCAAACCTTCTATATATCCCGATGAGGGAGTATCACGCGTCAATGAGTCCATGACAAAATTAAATCATATAATTGTTGAAAAATTCATTTCTAGAGACCTAAAACCATTTACTATTCACGCATCGTCTTTTGTTTTTAACAACCTGGAATGTAGTAGGGATCGAATAATGGATGTGACGGATATGATAGAAAATAATGATATCATTCCAATAACCTATGGTGATGTAGTGCACACAACAAAAGGAAATTTCTCAATTCTATCTGGCGACGCATTAATGAAAATCTTGTCGATTAATCTAAATCCGCTGCTTTCAATTTTCACAACAAATGTGGATGGTATCTATGATAGTCTTGGCAGCGGCAAAATAATATCAAATATGCTCGTAAGTGAAAACAATGAACTATTAACCAATACCGATACCAATATCGAATTTACAAACACGCCTTTCGACGTTACAGGCGGCATGAAAAGAAAATTATCAGAATCGATACATATCGTAAAAAATGGAATTCCAGTTTATTTGATAAATGGGTTTTACCCTGAAAGAATTGTGGATATAGTTAACGGAGGAGATTTTATTGGCACATCGATAAAATTGCAGCAGGGGGAAAAGGGTGATAATTGATTGTCTTTTTTTGATGAAGAAAATACAGGTCAAGATAATATGAATCTACCTGATGAAAATGAAGATTTTGTAGAACAAATCAAAAAACGTAAAAGAGAGGGAATAGAGATTCCTTTAAAGGAAAACACCCAGGGGATGAAAAACTCCACCTACCTGGAATATGTCAAACTTTTTCATAATGCGTTGCCTGAATTAGATTTTGAGGAAATTGATATTTCCACCACTTTCTTGGGAAAATCTTTTTCTGCTCCGTTAATAATTGACTCAATGACTGGGGGGACCGATGAGGCCTTCCTAATAAACAAAAGATTGGGGCAGGTTGCAGAAAAATATGGGCTTGGTATGGGTTTAGGAAGCCAAAGAGCTGGATTAAAAAGTGAAAAACTAGTTGAAAGCTATTCCATTGCTAGAGACGTCGCACCCAACGCATTTTTGATAGCAAACATAGGTGGAGCGCAATTATCGGAGGGATTGTCCACTTCAGATATCCTAAAAATAATAAAGATGATTGATGCAAATGCATTAGCTATTCATCTTAATCCGTTGCAAGAGCTGATTCAACCTGAGGGGGAGCCTCGATTTAAAGGGATTTTGAAAAAAATAGCCATCTTGGCAAATGACATCGAAATACCAATCATTGTAAAAGAGGTGGGTTCTGGCATATCGGCAGATGTGGCATTGCGGCTAGAAAGTTCGGGAATTAAATCAATAAACGTTGCAGGCTCTGGAGGCACAAGTTGGGCAGGTATAGAAAAAATAAGGGCTGATCAGCAGAACGAGCATATCAAATCTAGGTTGGGCGAGCTTTTTTGGGACTGGGGCATTCCCACCGCATTAAGTATATTGCTGGTTTCAAAATCTGTTAGAATGCCGATTATAGCGTCAGGGGGGTTAAGAAATGGTTTGGAAATCGCAAAATGCTTAATACTGGGATCGGATCTATGTGCAATGGCCTTTCCTTTTTTGAAGAAAGCTTCCCAATCGGAAGAAGAGTTGGAGAGATTTACCAAGCTAATCTTGACTGAAATAAAGTCCACAATGTTCTTATTGGGCGCAGGAAACATAAAATCTCTAAAAAATACAAGGTATATATTGACAGATAAATTAGCTAGTGTAATAGGTAATTATGAGTAGTGCAGAAGAGATAAAAACTGAAATTAATTTTATTGCTTCAAAAATAAATCAGTTTATTCTTTCTAATGTTTCTGGTAGTCCAACACATCTTTATGATGCATCTTTGCATTATATCAAAAGCGGTGGAAAAAGGATCCGTCCTTTTCTTTCTGTTAAATCTTGTCAACTGTTTGGAGGGGTTATGGAAACAGTAATACCATATGCCTCCTCTGTCGAATTGGTTCATAATTTTACTTTAATCCACGATGACATTATGGATAACGATAACGTGAGACATAGCGTATCTTCCGTACATAAGCAATTTGGAATTCCAGTTGCTATCTTATCTGGTGACGTTCTGTTTTCTAAAGCCTTTCAGATTATCTCTCTTTATGGAGAAAGGTTTGGATTACCTAGTGAAACTTTGATAAAAATGATGAACCTCTTATCTTCATCTTGCATAGAAATATGTGAAGGTCAGGCACTAGACATAAAAATGTCAAATGATGAGAATTTTTCTTCTAAGGATGATTATATAAAAATGATAGAAAAAAAAACAGCTTCTTTGTTTAAAGTCTCCTGCGAAATTGGAGCGTTATCTTCCTCAAATTGCAGTCAAATGGATATCGAAAACCTTTCAAATTATGGCAAGAAAATCGGAATAGCGTTTCAATTGATAGATGATTTGATAGGTATTTACGGTGATCCGAAGATAACGGGAAAAGCCGTAGGCAATGATATCCGAGAGGGAAAAAAAACATTTCCTATTCTATTGGCAATTCAAAGCCTTGATTCTGATGATAAAAACAAACTGAAAGATATTTTCGGGGAAAAAAATGCAAGTGATGAATCTATCAAAGAAATTGTAGACAAAATAGCTTTGGTCGGCATAGATAAGGATGTTCGTTCTGTTGCCCAGGATTACATTGAAGATGCATTTGATATATTGGATAAGTATGATGCTTCAAACCCACTTTTGTCTTTGAAAAATTCAGCTAAATATATAGTCGAAAGAGGGTTATAATTAAATTTGACACTCGAAGATAAACTTGCAAATACCATAAAACTGATATCATTGAAAAATGCAATCGATTTCAATAATAACATAAAGCCCGAGGTTGTTATATCAAAGACCTTTTCTTATGCAAAGGATTCAAAAAAAAATATAAAAGACATTATTCCTGAAATAAGGAAAATAATTTCAGAATTATCTTTACTGCCCCTAAATGAAAAGGAAACATTATACAACCAAATCTTCAACGAGTCAGACCATTACCTAAAAAACCTGGATGCTGACATTACTCAACCAGTTTTAATATATGACGGAAATAATAATAAAAACCAAATACCTGAAAAAAAATCTCCTGATAGCCAACATTTCTTTGAGCTCCCTCAATTAATTGGTGCCGAGTATGGTAATGTTGTTACTAGGTTTCCACCCGAGCCAAATGGCTATCCTCATATTGGTCATGCAAAGGCTGCGATTATTGATGAGGAATACGCACGCATGTACAATGGAAAACTTATCCTCCGCTTTGATGACACAAACCCAGTAAAGGAAAAGCTTGAATATTATGAAGCTATTGCAAAGGGTCTTGAATGGCTAAACATCAAACCATCTATTGTAAAAAACACCTCTGATGATATGGAGATTCTATATGAATATGGCAGAAAGCTGATTCAAAAAAATTGCGCCTTTGTATGTGAATGTAATCCGGACCTGATTAAAGTTAATCGATCAAACGGTATATTTTGTAACTGCAGGTTGAATAATGTGGACCATAATTTAAGTAAATTTGAAAAAATGATTGCTGGTGAATACCGACAAAATGAATGCATCGTACGCTATAGGGGCGATATGAATAGCCTTAATACTGCTATGAGGGACCCAACACTTTTTAGAATTATTCTTGGTTCCCATCCAAAATTAGGAAATAAATATGCTTTATGGCCCACATATGATTTTGTTGCCCCCATTGAGGATGGTTTGGATGGCGTTACGCATGCCTTTAGAACAAAAGAATATGAGCTGCGAAATGAACTTTATTTTGCTATACTATCTGATTTGGATTTGCGAGAGCCAAACCTAATAGAGTTTTCCAGATTGGAGTTTGAAGGCATACCTGTTTCTAAAAGAAAGATTACACCGTTAATAGAAAAGGGAATAATACAAAGGTGGGATGATCCAAGACTACCCACACTGATGGGGTTAAAAAGGCGGGGCATTCAACCTGACGCAATTAGAAAATTTGTCCTTTCGCTTAGCATTACTTTGTCTGAAACAAAACCTTCCATTGAAATACTGGAGTCTTTTAATAGAAAAATACTAGATCCTATATCTCTAAGATTATTCTTTGTCAGAGATCCTATTGAGTTACATATTGATAAATTGGATGTGGATTCTATTGAGATTAAAAATCATCCTACCTTGGAGATGGGCAAAAGGACTGTAAAAGTTGAAAAAATACTTTATATATCTAACGATGATGCATTAAAACTAAAAGTTGGGGATTCAGTAAGGTTAATGGAACTTTGTAATATAGAAATCATGGATATTGATGTTTCTGATGGAATGGGGACTGGCAAAAAGGTTATTGCTGCTAAGAATATTGGAAATGAAGTATCTCATAATGTCCAAAAGATTCAATGGGTGTCAAAAAAAGAATCTGTGGATTACAAAATATTGAAACCTATGCCATTATACAAAGGAGATATTTACAATGAGAATAATTTAATAATTGATAAAGGTTTGGCTGAATCATTCATATCCAAACTTCAGATTGGGGCTATGATTCAATTTGTTAGGTATGGTTTTTGTAGAATTGATGATTTTTCATCTGCAATTTTTACTCATAGGTGATAAACGATGAAAATTGCGAGAATGAAGTTAAATAACTCTTTCGAAACATACGGCATTGTTTCAGAGGATGGGAAAAAAATCATTATTAAGGAGCAAATACAAGAAAAAACAGGCATTCCCATCCCACCTAGGATAAAGGATTTCTTGTTTGGGGGGTGGATAGAAGAGGTCAACAATAGAAAAAATGAATTGGAATATGATATTTCAGTAGATGAAGTGGAGCTTTTATCGCCACTACCGAACCCGCCAAAAATAATTTGCCTTGCATTTAACTATTATGATCATGCAAGGGACGCAGGTTTGACCCCTTCCGAGGAGCCTGTTATTTTCATTAAGCCCAGAACCGCATTAAATTCCCCACATGGTGAGGTTATATCACCATCATATGTAAAAAGACTGGATTATGAAGCCGAAATAGCCGTTATTATGGGCAAAAAAGTAAAAAAGATTCCTGAGGATGAATCATTAGATGCTGTATTTGGTTATATGGTTTTTCATGATGTCTCTGCAAGGGACATACAATTCAGAGACAAACAATTCACAAGGGGCAAAAGTATAGATACGTTCGCTCCTTGTGGCCCATGGATTACAACCAAAGATGAGGTAGTTGACCCTCAGTCCTTAAAAATAATGACTACTGTAAACGGGGAAATAAGGCAAAATTCATCTAGCAACAACATGGTCATACCAATACGAAAGATAATCTCATCTTTAAGTAATTTGATGACTATTGAGCCTGGTGATATAATTTCGACCGGTACGCCGGCAGGTGTAGCAATGTCTATGAAGGAACCCAAATACTTAAAACACAATGATGTGGTGGAAATTTCCATCGAAAAATTGGGATCCATTAAAAATAAGATTCTCTTTAATTGATCTTATTACCTAAATAAAAAATAAACAAAAATTGGAATTCAAACACTGGTTATCAAAGCAAAATAAATATAATTTTTTATATCACCTGTTCAATCATGCTTTTTCTTTTCCGTTTTGATCTGATTTTTCAGTTCGTTTTCTAATAAGCCACTGTATTGTTTGTATGCTTCTAATAGTTTTTCCCTTGTGTTGGCCAATTGCATAGATAGGTTCAGGGCTTGCAAACAGGTTTCAAGCGATCTTTCTTCTGTAAATTTTTCCATTTCACGCTTAAATTTCCTGACAATGACTCTCTGCTCATCGCTAAACTCCTCTATTGTTTTGATAATCTCGGGCAAGTGTTTGTTAATAGATGGGACATATGATGAGTCATTATTGTCTTTTTCTTTATTAATTTTAAAAAATATCAAATAAAACATAAAAAAAATAGATACGATAATATTTATACTTTAAATTTTATTTTTAAATCTTCGTATTATTTTTGAAAATTGTATCTTAAAAATAATGTATAATAACCCATTTACCCTAAGTTCTAGTGATTTATTGAAGTTTGATATTGCTATTGTAGGTGGGGGCCCTGCTGGCCTTTCGGCTGCTTATTCTGCGTCAAAAAAAGGTGCAAAAGTTGTGCTTTTTGAAAAAGATCCTTCATTTGGACATAATGTTAGAACCAGTGGTGTTAGTTGGATAAAAGAGATGGAGAAACTTGGGATATCAAATGAATATTACAACCCAATCAAAAATTTCTCATTTATATCTCCCAACAATGAAGCAAACATGCTTGGCAATGATTACACTGCATGTGTACTTGATATAAAAAAAACCTTTCAGTTCTTGGCTATAAAAGCTGCTGCGGAAGGAACTACCTTGTTTGTAAAAAGTAATGTTTTTGATATAAAAAGAAATGCTGATGGAAGGATCAATGGATTAAAGGTTTTTACACCAAAAGGAGTTGCTGATATAGACGCATCTTTGATAATCGATGCAAGCGGTTTCAATAGCTTTATTTCTAGAAAACTAGGTTATGTTTCTCTTTGGCAAAGATATGGGGTTGGCGCGGAATACGAATGTTACTGTGACAGCATAAACCAGGACACTCTGCACTTAATGGTTGGTCAAAAATATTCAGAAGCTGGATACGCATGGATTTTCCCACTATCAAGTAATCGCGTAAGAATAGGCGTTGGGATAGGGAGGCCTGAATCCACTGTTGACCCGTTGATTAAATTGAATAAAATACTGGAAAGTAACTTGTATCCCTTAAACAAACTCGGAAAAATTCAACCAATTGAGGTTCATTATGGGATGATACCTAATGAGGGTTTAAGAAAAAGCTGTGTTTATGATGGGCTAATGATGATAGGCGATACCGCAGGCCAGGCAAACCCTTTGGTTTTGGAGGGAATACGTTACGCAATTGAATTTGGGCAATTAGCCGGAAGACTAGGTGCTGACTCCCTTCAGTTTGCATCAACCCGTGATTCTCTAATAGAATATGAATATGTTTGCAGAAAAACCCTTGAAAAAAAAATTCAGTCTGCATTAAAAGTACAGTCAAGATGGCTATCCCTCTCTGACACTGATTGGGATAAGGAGATTGATATCATTAAAGACTTGACAATGGGTGAATTCTTGGATTTCATTAAATCTGATTTTTCAAACTATAAAATGATGAAACTTGCATTGAATCATCCAAAACTGGCAGCAAGGCAACTATTTGATTTGGTTGTAAACAAACATAAATAATATCTGTGTTAGGGTAAGATTTTTATACCTTCATAAGGCAGCACAGAGTAATTTGGCAGGAGAAACGGCTTCACAATTTCTTCCGATTCTGTATTTGTTTGGGTTTGGTGTAGTTGCAGGAATTTCTTCAGTTATGCTATCTAGGCTTTTGTCACAACGCAGAAGGTACAATCCTATAAAATTCCTTCCAATGGAATGCGGTCAAATTCCTACCGGTGAAGGAAGATCCCATTTTATGATGCAATATTACTCGTACATTCTTATGTTTGTAGTTTTTGATGTGATGTTGATATTTCTATATGCATGGGCTGTGACTTTCACATCTGTCCCTAAAGAAGCCACATTACCTATGATGGGATTTCTGGGAATAATGTTTGCTGCCATGGGGTATGCCTTATTTTTAGCGGGAAGGAAAGGAATTTGGTGATTATTTATATCCAATAGATTTTAATAACTAAACGTGCCAGATATTAATAAGGTGTAGTAGTGTGTTAAAACAACTAGTTAACCCAGTTAATCCTTCTAATTTTAATATTTTAGTGTCAAAGCTTAGTGATGTTCTTGTCAAAGCCTTGGATGAGCCCCTAGGCTATGCTATCAACTGGGGGCGTGTGTGGTCGTTATGGCCTGTTCATTTGGAAACTGCCTGTTGTAGTGTAGAATTTGGTGGATCATCAGACCCTAGATATGATGTTGAAAGGTTCGGTATTCTGGAGGCATTTGGTTCATTAAGGCAGTGTGACCTAATTGTTGTTCAGGGTACAGTAACTAGGAAGATGGCACCTAGGCTGCGTATGGTTTATGATCAGATGCCTGAGCCTAAATATGTGATTGCTATGGGTGCCTGTGCAATCACAGGTGGGCTTTATCTGGATTCTTACAATGTTTTGCCAGGGTGCGATGGTATCATACCTGTCGATGTTTATGTGCCTGGATGCCCTCCACGACCTGAAACTCTTATTCAGGGAACATTTCTTCTACAGGAAAAAATCAAAAGGTCAAAGATAAAGTGATGGACCGCAAATCCGAAATCGAGTTAAAAAAAAAATCCCTTTTACTATCAAAGGATATCTTAAACTCAGTAGTTGAAAAATTTGGTGAAAAAGTTGATGTAATTTATGATAAACGCAATCGCTCAAAAATCATGGTAAATCCGGAAATTATTGTGGAAACTGCTATTTTTTTAAGGGACCATCATGGTTTTGATCATGTTGAATCCGCATCTGGAACAGATTATCCAAAAGAAGATCAAATTGAAATTAATTATCATTTGGGCTCATATGTCAACCCGGATCTCTTTCCCTATGTTTTGGTTTTATCTACAAAAACAAGTAGATCTGATCCTAAGTCAAATAGTTTGATAAATATATTCCCTAGTGTTGAATATTTTGAACGTGAAACTTACGAAATGTTGGGTGTGTATTTTATTGGCCATCCTAGAAATGAGAGATTTCTGTTACCAGAGGACTGGGCAGACATACCTCCTCTCCGAAAAGATTTTAGATTGAAAGGAAGATAAAAAGGGGTATATTAATGTCTAGTTTGGATGAAAAAATTGAAGAAGCTAAGAAGCTATCTATGCACATAGTTAAGGAATCGGAAGATGATAAACTTATGACTCTCAGCGTTGGACCACAGCATCCTGGCACGGGGCACTTTAGATTTATAATAAAATTGGATGGCGATTACATAGTTAACGTTAATCTAGACCTTGGATATGTCCACCGGGGAGAGGAAAAAATGTGTGAATATAGAAATTATTTTACGAATATTCCACATTTGGAAAGACCTGTCATCCATGATTCGGCCAACATAACATATTCATACAGCTTGGCCGTTGAGGATTTAATTGGCATTACTGTTCCACGAAGAGGACAGTTTCTTCGGGCACTTACCTCGGAATTAGATAGAATTAACTATACCTTGTATTGGCTTGCTATTTACGGAATATTTCTTGGGCATTCGACCATGTTCATGTGGCCTGCTGCTGATAGGGAGCTCGTGCTTGATTTGCTTGAGCGGCTTACGGGCCATCGAATTACACATGCTTTTAACATTCCGGGAGGGGTTAGAAACGATATGCCAAACAATTTCAAAGAGAAGTGTTTATCTCAGATAAATTACCTTGAAAAAAGACTTAAGGAATATGAACATATTTTCTACAATAACCCATTATTTAGGCAAAGAACTGAAGGTGTGGGAATATTATCAAAGGAGGATGCAATAAAGTTAGGAGTTACTGGCTCCGTTCTCAGGGCTTCGGGCGTGCCTTATGATATTAGGAAGGTGGAGCCCTATGATATATACAATGAAATAGATTTTAACGTCCAGTACATGAAGACGTGTGACTCCTTTGCAAGGGCCTATATCCCCTTTTTGGATGTTAGAGAGTCATGTCATATTATCAGAGAACTTTTAGATAAAATGCCAGAATCAGGTGATGTCAGGGAAAAACTGCTAAGCAACATCAAAGGGCCGCCTGGTGAGTCTTTCAAACGGGTGGAATCTGGACGAGGTGCACTAAGTTATCATTTAGTAAGTGATGGTACTTCCAGACCATACAGAGTTAAAATATCCACAGGTTCATTTAGAAATATTATAGCCTTGCCGTTTTTGTTGGTAGGCTCAAAATTGGGAGACATGCCAGCTATATATTGGTCTTTGAATTATTGGCCTATAGAGGCAGATAGATAATGGGCGCATTAAATCCAGATTTTAGGTTTGGCAATTTTGTAGGTAGCATAGTACAGCTAGTATTATTTATTTTAGCATTTGTTACCTTGTTAGTCCTTCCAATAATCTTTTTTGTATTGTTTTTTGTACCTTTGCCTGTTGTTGATGGACAGGTATTAACACCGTACCTGTTTTTCTCAATGATGGTTGATCCTTCACGGACTATCCCCGTAATCCAGTTTTTGATTCACACCGATTTGTTTAGGGCGGCTGTTTTCCCCGGGTTTGCTTTCGCAGCTTTGATTGCCGCATCGACAATATTCCTTGAGCGTAAACTGTTGGCGAAAATGCAACTGCGTGTAGGACCGTTATACGCGGGGAAAATAGAAGGAATCTTTCAATTGCTTGCTGATGGACTGAAACTTATTTCTAAGGAAATAATTGTCCCCTCTGGTGCTGATAAGGTTATATTTTGGCTTGCTCCCATTATGTTTGTATCTACATCCGCAGCAGTTGTTGCGCTAATCCCAGTAGCACCTGGTTGGGTTGCTGCTGATGTGGACGTTGGGCTAATAGCTGTATTTGCCATATTGGGGTTCTTTCCGTTAATAATACTGCTGTTTTCTTGGGCCAGCAACAGTAAATATCCGTTCATAGGGGGTCTGCGGGCCTTGCATCAGATGGTGGCCTTTGAGATACCGTTTTTGTTGTCTGCGTTACCCGCAGTTATTTTTGCCGGCTCTTTGAACCTGTCTAATATAGCCCTGTCACAAAATCTTTTTTGGAACATCCTTGTTATGCCAGTAAATGCATTTGTTTTCTTTATCTCTTCCCTTGCTGAATTGGAGCGTGTACCTTTTGACCTTCCTGAGGCAGAAAGTGAAATTGTGGCAGGTTGGCTAACTGAAACATCCGGAATGATCTTTGGATTGATTCAATTGGGAAATTACCTTAAGTTATATGCATTGGCGGGTTTGTTTGTACTTTTGTTTTTGGGCGGATGGTATGGACCTCAGATATTTCCACCAGAACTAATTCCCGGAGCTTCTACCTCCGATGTATCCTTGTTAAGGTTGGTTGCGTTGGAAGGACTTTACAATCCTGTAACAATTAACAGTATCTTCTGGTTTACAGTAAAAACGTTTGTTGTTATTCTGTTGATGTTAATCACAAGGGGTATCAATCCTAGAATCAGAATTGACATATTATTGCATACGGGTTGGTACAAGATGATTGTTTTAACATTCATAAATCTCTTTGTTGTATTAACGTTAATCTATGGCGGAATATTGGGACCGGGAGGGTTGATATCTGTAAAATGAATACAGCTAGTGGATTCATTAGGGCGTTGGAGTCTGGAACACGACATCTTTTCGTAAAGAGGTTCACATTAAGATATCCTGAACAAAAACTAAAGTTTGTTGGCGATGGTTATCAGTTTGACCCAAAAAAAGGCGTTGGAATCGCCGGATTAAGGGGAAGGCACATTCTTTTTCATGATAAATGCACAGGGTGTCAGCTATGCTCAATTGCCTGTGAGGGTATTGCCGAAGCTATAGCTATGGTTAAAGTGGATGAGCAATGGAAACAAAACAAAAAGTCCATTATGCCGCAAATAGACTATGGAAAATGTGTTTTTTGTGGCCTGTGTGTTGATGCTTGTCCGTTTTACGCTCTGTATATGACCAATGACTATGAACTATCTTCGTACACAAAACAGCATCTAATCTATACACCTTCTCAGCTAGCCATTAAACCTATAGATAATGGGGAGGTGGAAATAAAAATAGACTCCAGAGGGGCTAGCCATGGCTGACGCCATGTTTGTAGGTTTGTCCATACTGACCATTGGCTCTGCTATTATTTCATTGGAGAGCAAGGAGCTGCTATATGGGGGCATTGCTTTGGCTGTTTCTTTGTTGGGTATCGCAGGCTTTTTTGTTATTTTGGATGCTCCGTTTGTTGCAATGTTTCAGATAGCCGTATATGTTGGAGCAGTTGCGGTTCTTGTTATATTTACCGTTATGCTTGTCAGATCTCCTAATACCGTTACAAAAAGGGAAACAGTGAAGAGAAAGATATCTGGCATCATCTTAAGCTTGGCTTTTCTTGCATTGTTTGGAGCTTTTATTGGAAATTCGGCTGTTTCACAATTTAGTTTTTCTGATGCTGTACCTGCTGTTGACATAAAGGAGATAGGAAGGGAATTGTTAACTTATTATTCACCTGTGCTAATTGTTTTGGCGTTTACTTTGGCAGGAGCCATTATAGGTGCATTGGCACTTGCAAGAAGAGAGGATATAGAGGAAAAAAATGAACCAGCCAAGTGATTTTTTAATTATAGCTGCTGTTTTGATATCTATTGGTATATATGGCATAGTTGTTAAAAGAAACGCCCTGCGGTTAATCATCTCTATTGAGTTGATTGCAAATGCAGTAAACTTGGTTATTGTTGCCTTTTCAAGGATGTTGCCAAATCCACAAGGCCAAGTATTTGTGCTGTTTTCAATTGCCATTTCTGCTGCTGAGGTGGCCGTGGGATTGGGGATTATGATAATAGCCTACCGATTCTATAAGGATATTGACGTAACGGAATACAAAAACCTTAAAAACTAGGGTTTCTCTCACATTTTATCTCATTTGTTATAATTACTAAACGTATAATATATAAAAGGAGTCCATGTCGTTTTTGTAGGGGTATTCGGGGTACGAGAATGTAGATGGCGGATTCATCTTCATATTTTCTGATGGTGGCAACGTTTTTGCCCTTGATATTTTCTCCAGTAGTGTATTTTTTAGGTAAACACAAAGGGATAAACATTGCAACATGGTTCTCATTTGGGATTTTAGCACTTTCTACGATTTTTCTAATAATTCCATCTTTAGGCCTAGGTTCTGGTGGTCAATATCAAGAAATTTATTCGGGTGGTCAATTAGGGCATTTTGGGCTTAAGTTAGATGGATTAAGTGTTCCTTTCGCAATAACAATATATATCATATCTACGGCAGTAGTTCTTTATTCAAAACCATATATGGCGCGAAAAATTCTTCTTGACCATGATCATGATCAAACCAAAACTATTGTAGAGCCAAAAAAAGATGATGTTGAAGTTGAGGATGGTAAAAATGTTGGGTTTAAAGGCGGTAATTTGTCCACAATGGTTTTATCAAAAACCCAAAAATCCCATCTTGATACCCAAATGGGGATTTACTTTGCCCTATACCTGGCCCTTTCAATGGGAATGGTGGGCACAGTACTTGCAACCAACATTCTTGAGTTCTATGTGTTTTTTGAATTAATGATTGTCCCGCCCTTCTTCCTTATTGCCTTTTTTGGTTATGGCAATAGGAAAAAGGTTTCATTTGTGTTCTTTTTATGGTCGGCCGTTGGAGCGCTTGTTTTGCTTTTGGGTTTGCTGGCCATAGGATTTTTCTCTGGAGGTTTTGATTTTGATGTTATAAAGTCTAATTCCTCACAAATACCTGTTGATTGGATACCCTTGATACTGCTTTCGATTGTAATGGGTTTTGGGATAAAACTTGGCGCATTGTTTTTGCATGTTTGGTTACCTGACACATACACACAGGCACCTACGCCAATATCTGTGGTAATTTCTTCGGCAATGACTGGAATAGGTGCATATGGTATTGTTCGAATATGGTTGGAGTTACTGTCCGGGAACTATGCTGGTTACGGCATTTACTTGGACATATGGGGGGTAGCAACAATGGTGTTTGGTGGTGCAATGGCGTTGATGCAAAATGACATCAAAAAGGTTTTGGCTTACTCGAGTATAAGCTCTATGGGCTATATTATATTTGGATTGGGCTCTGAAAGTGTTTTGGGTATAAGTGGTGCGATAATGCTTTACGTTTCCCATGGGCTTGGAAAAGCGTTACTGTTTATGATGGCTGGATCTATCATTCTGCAAACAGGAACAAGAAATATGGACAAGTTGGGTGGACTCTCAAGTAAAATGCCATACACCGCGGTACTGACTATGATTGGGGCGTTAACTATAATGGGTGTTCCTATAACCAGTGGCTTTATGGCTGAGTGGGTGCTGTTTAATGGGTCTCTGCAGGATGCCATTGATGAAACGAATTATTTGAAGATCGCAGCATTTGCTGTGGCAATATCCACTACCGTCCTAACTTCGGCTTATATCTTATGGATGTACAAAAGAATATTCTTCGGAATAGTTCCAGAAACATTAAAAAACGTAGGGGATTCGAGTAGATATGTAATAGTTACGATGGGGGTTTTAGCTGCTTTCACCTTGATTTTGGGTCTTTATCCTGATTTATTTTACAGCCCAATAATAAATTATGTAGAGAATTTGTATAGCAATTCTAGTAATATTGCCCAAATAAAACAAACAACTGATTCTCAGGAATTAAGAATCTCGGATCAGCTTATCGGCGGTTTTGGTGATTCAAAAACTAATGATTTTTCACAAATCGGAACAGGGGAAGTTGACGGATATTATATGCAGCAGAATCGGTATACATAGGGGATTGAAAAAAAATGGTAGGAACAGAAACAATAGGTTTTGCAGGTTTGGGTGTAAATGCCTGGTTGATTTGGATGATTCCATTCATTGGGGCCGCATTGATCCCTGCATTAAAAAACAAAAGCGAACGTGTAAAAAGCTATATAGCGGTGGGATTTTCTTTTTTAAGCGCATTTTTTGCATTAAGTATTTTACCAATTGGTCTTGCGGGTAATGAAATTCACAGTCAGATCCCATGGTTTTCAGCCCTGAATTTGAATGCCGGGGTGTTGGCTGATCCGCTCGGAATAATAATGAGCAATTTGGTTGCCTGGATATCTGCATCAATTTTTGTGTACTCTATATCTTATATGCATGGTGAAAGGTCTCTTACCCGTTATTGGTTTTTTATGCTGTTTTTCATAGGCTCGATGCAGCTAATTGTGTTGTCTGATAACCTTTTAATGGTGTTCTTTGGGTGGGAAGGCGTAGGATTGGCTTCCTTTGCTTTGATAGGGTTTTGGTACACAGACAGAAAGAAAGACTATGTTGGCAGAGAGGGACATGTAGTTTGGGGCATTCCCATGTGGGCATCGCCAACCCATTCTGGGATAAAGGCATTTTTGTTTAACCGTGTGGGCGACATAATGATGCTTTCGGGAATGTTCATGATTTTTGCATATGCTGGAACATTTGGATTTAAAGAACTACTGTCTGACCAGAGCTGGGCCCAAGAAATGATGCAGCAAAATCTTTTAGTTCCTGCTGCGGTTTTGCTGTTTGGTGGAGCGATTGGAAAGTCTGCTCAGTTTCCATTAAATGAGTGGTTACTTGAGGCCATGACCGGTCCGACCTCTGTATCGGCATTGATACATGCTGCTACAATGGTGAAAGCTGGGGTCTTTTTAGTTGCAAGGATAGGTCCGCTCTTTTTTGCCTTGGCTGTCTTTAATGTTTCACTGTTCTTTGAGGTTGTGGCCTGGGTTGGTGCAATTACTGCTTTCCTATTGGCAACGCAGGCACTGGTTAACCAGGAAATAAAAAAAGTTTTGGCGTATTCTACAGGTTCACAGATAGGATACATGATGATGGCACTTGGAATTGCTGGCTTATCTACTAATTTTGTTGATGGCTATACCGCCGGTTTCTTTCATATGATTAGTCACGCCTTATTCAAAGCCTCATTGTTTATGGCAGCTGGTGCTATACTGCACACAGTTGGCTCAAGATTTATGTATGATATGGGTGGACTGAGAAAAAATATGAAAAAAACGTATATTTTCATGTTATTGGCTAGCTTGTCGTTAGCAGGGGCGCCTTTGATAACCTCTGGTTTTTGGAGCAAGGATGCTATTTTTGCGTCTTTATTGGAGTCTAGCTATTCATTATCGCCATACCTGTTTACAATTGCTGTTGTCATAGCCGTAATGACCGCATTTTACACCTTCAGGATGGTTGGACTTGTATTTTTTGGCAAACCTAGCAAAAACATGGCTAATATGGAATCTAAAGGACAAAGAATCCATGAGGTAAGCAAAATGATGTGGATACCCTTTGCCATATTGGCCATATCATCCATAGCAATTGGTTTTGTAGGTTTTGCGTTTGAGGCACAAATCCATGGTTTATTTGCACACTATCTTTCAAATACGTTTGGCATATCTGAAAGAGGTGAAGGTGATGACGGAGGATTTTTGGGCCTTAATCCAATAGCTGCGATTTCTTCTGTTGGTGCTTTTGGGGTAGGAGGATATTTGGGTTATCTTTTCTATATACAGAGAAAAGCCGACCCTGAAAAAATACGGGAGAATGTTGTTTCAAGGGCCATGTGGCAGTTTTTGCACAACCGATGGTACCTCAATTCGCTTTTATATTGGATAGGTGTTGTTATCCCACTTGCTTTCTATAGGCTTACTTACAAATATTTTGAAGGTATATTTATCAATGGGATAAACCCAGCTCTTCAATATTCAATGGTTTTCATGTCAAAGGTCGTAAAGGTTACACAGACTGGGAATATACAGACATATTTGTATGTGTTTTCAGCTGGAATTATAGTAATAGCTATGCTATTATTGATGTAACGGTGTATGTGGTAAAAAATGGTTGATATATTCTCAACACCTTCTTTAGTTACTATTGTTTTGGGAACGGTTGCCCTTTTGATTCCGGTGATTGACGCTTTAAACAAAGAGAAAAGCTCCAAAAATAAAGTTTACAGCGGTATAGCTTTTGGTTCCCTTGTGTTGGCTTTGGTGATTGTGATTGCAAGAATAGTTTCAGGAGAAACACTCCCAGCTTTATCCCTTTCAAGTGACGGTGTCATCACCGATGATGTTTTTGGTGGGTTTTTCTCGATAGCTTTTCTTATTGTGTCTATAATGGTAACAGTATCATCATGGAGCTACATGAAAAATAAAAGCAATCATGCTGCCTACTATTCTTTAATCCTTTTGTCCAGCATAGGGATGATACTCATAGGCTATTCAACAGATTTTGTAATGCTGTTAGTTTCATGGGAGCTGATGTCAATTCCAACTTATGCGCTAGCAGCGTTTTCTAAAAAGGACCCTATTTCAAATGAGTCTGCCGTAAAATACTTTCTGTTTGGAGCATTATCTACCTCAATTATTATTTTAGCTATGGGGATTGTATATGGATTAACCGGCACCACAAACATTTATGACTCGATTGTGGCGTTATCTGAACTAAAAACGGAGTTAATACCTTTTGGACTGTTGGCTGTGGGGTTGTTTGTGGCAGGTTTTGGCTTCAAGATGGGTTTGGTGCCTTTTCATATGTGGCTGCCAGATACCTATTCTGGGGCTCCCACAACAGTTGGTACACTCCTTGCGGCAGGCACAAAAAAAGCTGGGTTTGCAGCAGCCATAAGGGTCATTGTGATTGGATTGATAGCATTAAACGTTCAATGGGCATTTGTGCTTGCCATTATTGCCATATTTACAATGACCATTGGTAATTTAGGAGCACTAACCCAGAGAAGCGTTCCAAGAATACTTGCTTATTCTAGTGTAGCTCAAGCCGGCTACATACTTATAGGTTTGGCAGTTGCCCCATTTGCCGCTCAGGGAATTGATGCTTCTCTGTTTCATGTAATGAACCATGCGGTTATGAAATCTGGCGCCTTTATTGCGGCTGCAGCAGTTATTGTGGTTATCTCAGGTTACACCCTTGATAAATACAAGGGATTGGGTTATAGGATGCCAATAACCGCCATTGTAATGACAATCTCACTGCTGGCTTTAGCTGGGATTCCACCTCTGAATGGATTTTGGAGCAAACTGTTGTTGTTTGGATCGGCAATTGATAGCGGTCAACTAATTTGGTGGGGTCCCTACCTTGCGATTGCTGGTATACTAAATAGCGCATTGTCATTAGGCTATTATGCCTTGATAATAAGAAAAATGTATTTGGATGAGGGTGAGAATAGGGTGAGACAAAAGGAACCAAAGTCCCTAGTGGCCGTGCTGATATTTGCTCTGGGCTTTATGGTGATATTTGGTATATGGTATGGACCTATACTTGATTTCGCGTCCATGGCCTCTCCTGGAGATCTGACTCAACTGGTACCTGTAAGGTAAACCTTTGTCATTTTTTGTATTGTAAACATATGGTCGGCAAAGACTATTCCCGGATAGTTTTTTATTTTCTTTGATAACTCTATGATTATATGTCTATGAAAAAGTTTTATTAGGAAAACTGAATAGTTTATTGGTTGTTCCCGGAACATTGCTCATTTGTAATTAACAAGGAAAAATGTTTACTTCCACCAGAATTTATAATGGAAATCAATGATGACAAAAATAACAAATTTATGGTGGGGCTGACCTGCTCTGGCCATAAACAAAAATTGGAAGAAAAGTTTCTACTTCTGCAAAGAAACAAACAGATTCCTCAGGGCGAAATCGTTTTTACTGCGATTAAGGTAATCACTACTAAATGCGTTACTGGAAACCAAGAAGATAAGGATGAAATACAATTAAAAAGACTATAAAAATCATCTTATTTTGTAGTATATTTTTACAACCCTTAGTTTAAAATCACACCAATAATGCCTTTTTGTCATTGCCCTCTAACACATTAATTATATTTGTAGCTGCAGTCTCTGACATTCTATTTCTCGTGCTATGGCTTGAACTCCCAATATGTGGTAACAAAATGACATTTTTCATTTTAATGAGCGGATTGTTTCTCGATATTGGCTCCTGTTCAAATACGTCCAATGCTGCTCCGGCCAGGTATTTGTTTCTCAAGGCAAAAACCAGATCTCTTTCTTTTATTATTCTACCCCTAGAAATATTGATTAGGAACGCTGTTTTTTTCATCACTTTAAGATTTTCAATATCTATTAGATGGTAACTGTCATCATTCAGAGAACATGCGATTACTATGTAGTCAGCAATGGATAGTAATTCCTTCAATTTGCAGTACTTTGCTTTATTTTTTATATCTTTGCCTATGTCTGTTTTTTGTATATTTCTTTTGTAATAAATGATTTCCATATCAAACCCTGTCGCTCTTTTGGCCACTGCTTTGCCAATTTTTCCAAAACCTATTAGACCTAAAACTTTATTATGTATGTCTGTTCCTAACATTAGCTCAGGACACCAACCGTTTTTCCATTTTGAATCTCTAAC
This sequence comes from Nitrososphaeraceae archaeon, assembly GCA_016782315.1. Lineage (GTDB taxonomy): Archaea > Thermoproteota > Nitrososphaeria > Nitrososphaerales > Nitrososphaeraceae > Nitrosocosmicus. The sequence continues at coordinate 47,997 of JADDOQ010000001.1, forward strand.
AAATTTGTCTGCCTCCACTATCCTTCTTCCCATACACAATACCAAACCAAATGCTAAATCAGCGGTTGTTTCTGTTAAGGTATCTCCTGTATAGCCTATCCTTATGCCTTTTTTATTGGCTGATTCAATGTCTATATGCTCATAACCTGCACTAAAAGTGCTTATTATCTTCAGGTTTGGCCCTGCAGTGTCTATAATTTGTTTATCAATTTTATCCTGTAGTACGCATAAAATAGCGTCTTTATCTTTTACGCTTTTAATTAACTCGTTCCTGTTTAAAGGCCTGTCTTTCTCATTGATTATTACATTATACCTTGATCTTAGGATTTCTATTCCATTTGTAGGAATCTTTCTTGTAATTAAAACTGTGGGTCTCTTTATCAATTAATGGATTTTATTCTCAACAATATTTAATTTTGATGAATCATAAAATGACGGAAAAATGGATTATTAATTATCATAAAACAAGTCTTATTACTTTGAATGTTATAGAAATGTGTCATGTTTGATCATGTTACTGATGCGTATAGCAATAGGGGAATAAATGTAAAGAAAAGCCGAAGCCCCGTTATGGGTAATTCCCCTAAAAATGATTATTAGTTGGGTCATAATCACGAACTTGATGCTTTTCTATCAAATAACGTAATTTTCGAAAACATTATCGATTATGATAATATAAAGAAAATTTTTCTTTTTGCGATAACGTCTAACTTACCTGTCCATATTTTACTTGTTGGTCCGCCTGGCTCTGCAAAAACTTTGTTTTTAATGGAATGTATGAAACTACCCCGCTCATATTTTACTCTAGGCAGCCATAGCACAAAGGCAGGCATGATAGATTATCTATTAAAAACAGGCCCAGAAACCTGATTATTGATGAGATTGAGTACATGCCAATTAAGGACCAAGCTGTACTATTGAGTCTAATGGAATCTGGAATATTGAGTGAAACAAAGTTTGAAAAGATTCGGAAGTCTGCTATGAGGACCTGGGTTTTTGCATCATGCAATAACGAAAAAAAACTGTTGACACCTTTGTTGTCGAGATTTCTTGTCCTATATTTTAAAAAATATACTTATGCGGCCTTTTTAAAAATAACGGAGAACATTCTCCTGAAAGACTGCAACCTTGGGCCGAAAATCTCAAATGAGATTGCTTATTTAGTATGGAATAAACTAAAATCTAGAGATGTAAGAGATTGCATAAAGATAGGTAGGCTTTCAAAAAGCATTGAGGATGTGAATTTAATTGTGAATGCTTTAAAACAAAACAAAAATAATAGTGGCGATTTGTCCGACAGTTGAAAGGTTTCTTTAAATTAAATTGAAAGTAAAAAAAAATATAAAGACAAAATGTGTAGTAGAACCACACCCAAAATTGAGAATTTTTATCTGTGGCCCAACGCTCTATGAAAAGTGCCACATAGGCCATGCTCGAATCTTTATTTTCTTTAATCTTTTAATTAATTTCCATAGATTTGTTGGAGACTCACCTGTCGCTATATTACAGCTAACTGATATTGACCATAAAATCTATCAAAAGAGCAGCAGCAGCAGCAATCACAAAACAGAAAAAATTGCCAATCTTCCTGATAAATACTTAATTTATCTTTTTAGAGATTTAGAAAATTTGCAGGTAGAACATAACTTTATTTACAGCCGTGTTTCTGACTTTTTATCTTTAATTAAAAATGATGTTGTGGATATCCTGAGAACAAAAAGGGGGTATTCTTATGCTGGGAATGTTTACTTGACAATTGAGGATCCGATCGTTGGCTCCCTTGGGCTAACATCAGATGAAATTGATGATATGCCAATTGATATCTCTAGTGGAAAAAAGAACCAGAGGGATATACTGATATGGAACTCTGAAAATTTTTACCAAGAATATAAAAAAACTGATTGTAATGGCGAAAACAATGATACAATATTGACAACGGGCATTCCCGGATGGCATTTCCAGGATCATGAAATAATAAAAAATGTTTTTAGCACCAAATATGATATCCATGGTGGAGCTAGAGAACTGTTATATCCTCATCATGAGTTCATTGATGAATTGTTTATCAAAAATAATCTAAATGATGGTTACTTGAACCAAAAAAACAATTGGGTTCATGTAGGGCTTGTAAATATTGATTCAGAAAAGATGTCTAATTCAAGCGGCAATACTGTTTCCATTTCAGATGTTTTAAAAAGATACAGTCCAAATGCGCTTAAAATCTTTTTTTTATCCAAAAAATATAGAGATGACGTCGAGTTTTCCATTGAAGGTCTTGACAGGGCCGATATTATTGACAAAATTATTGCAGGTTTATTGTTAAAGAAAGAAAATAATCCACAACAATACAATTATTTAGAAAAAGAATATTTAAAGCAGTTTCTAAAGTTTATGCGAGACGATTATGACACTGAGTCATCCATAAGCCTCATCTTAAGGATAATTGATAAGTATCATAATCCGGTGTTGATTGAAAGTATGGTCGGTATTCTTGGTCTCAGATATTATTAAAGTTTTAAAAGAAAACGAATTTAGTTTCTGTAGTAGTTGGCATTCTGGAGTTTTAAATATCGATAACAAGTTCTTTACATTGGTTAACAAAGACTTGCATGATGATTATTTTATAAACAGAACAGTAATCAATAAAAAACTTCATTTCAATCTAAATGACATAGGCCAAATCGAAAAGTTGATGCATCCTTTACTTCAACTTTCGAAAGAGGAAAAAATGACTTTTAATTTGCATATAGGCTCAGATCAGTCTCTTTTGGAAGATTATTTAATATGCAAAAATTTTAACAAAATTGATGAAGTATTGGGTTTGCATTACCCTGATTACTCTGATATGACCGTTTCAAATGTACCTGACAGTGCATTAAAACAAAACGATCAATCTTTGAAGGTTTTGGTAGTTGATAATGCTGATTTGCTGAAAAAGTGGATAGAGGTCTACTGTTTATCCTTTGATATCGATAAAAACAAAGAAATGTTGATATATCGGTTATTGTTGAAAAAATTCAATATCTTTAAGTTTGTTTTTGCTGAAATAGATGCCGTAGGGGGAAAAAATAAACAAATTGTAGGCTGCAGCATCCTATACTTTCATAATGATTGCATTGCTTTGTATTGTTTAGGTACTCTGAAGGAATATAGGCACAAAAACATTGCAACAAATATTATTAATTTTTCTATTGAATATGGCAGAAGGAAAAGTTGCGGGGTATTTGGTCTTCAAACACTTAAAAGCGATAATTTATTGTCTTTCTATCAAAAAAAGGGGTTTGTAAAAAGTTATAATAATAAGATATACAGGATCTTTGACCGTTAAATTTAATACCAATATATTTTTACTTAAAAAATCTATTGAATGTTTTTGATAATGTAGGTGATTTTATTTTTCCTATATTTGTTTATGAGTGTGAATCAAATTATCAGAATAGTTTAAGACTTCGAAACCTTAACGATTCTAAAGTTTTCATAAATAATATTCCTGTATTCATTCAAAAATTGATTGATTTGAAGATATGCAATATACTTATTTTTGGTATACCCGCAAAAAGGGATTCGTTTGGAGCCTCTTCATTTGATAAAAACGGAATAACCCAAAATGCAATTAAAACAATTAAGTCAAATTTTGGCAGCAGGGTAAATATTATTTCTGACGTGTGCATTTGTCAATATAACACCTCTGGTCATTGTGGCGTGTGTTGTTATGATGGTGCTAATAATTCAAATGAACCAAAAAAAAATACGAGAATTCTAAAAATAGATAACGATAAAACATTGAGTATATTGGGAAAGATATCATTAAGCTTATCCGAATCTGGAACAGACTTTATTGCTCCTTCCTCAATGATGGATGGCCAAGTATTTTATCTAAGGAGAGTTTTGGAAAATAACGACTATGATGGCATTAAAATAATGAGTTATTCTTCAAAGCATAACTCTAGTTTGTATACGCCATTTAGGAGCAACAATTTTTTTAAATCCGATTTTATTGATAAATCTTCTTATCAAAATAGTTTCTATAATTTAAGCGAATCTTTTAGGGAAGTAATAATGGATATTGATGAAGGCGCTGACTGGGTAATGATTAAACCTTCTTTATGGTACATGGATTTAGTAAAAATGATGAAATCATACACCGATACGCCGTTGGTTGTCCAAAACGTATCCGGGGAGTATGCGTTAGTACAAGCTGCTGCAGATAATAAATGGCTCAACAAAACAGAGTGGTCTGCTTTATCTTTGATGTCGATGAGGAGAGCCGGAGCAGATAAGATAATCTCGTATTTTATTTTTGAATTGTTAAACAAATTGCTTGACAAATAATTTGTAATAAAATAGTTAGTGCTATTGCAATATTTGTATTCTCAAGTCTTTTTAGAGGATGAAACAATCTGTCCACTTGTTGAATCTACATATATTTTTGTATTGTTAGTTGTAATTTCCCATGCGTAATGAATGCCCTCTGTTATTGGGGGCGTTGTGTTACCAATTGCCTTTATGGCAGAACGATTGTCTTGTTCCAACAGATATACACTTCCATTACCTCTCACCATTACATATTGGTAAGTAAACCTATCTTTAACATCGTTGAAGGTAATGTTATTAATTTCACTAAGAGGGTATTTAAAAACTTCATGCAACACTATGATAAATGCCTCCTCAGGCAAAAGCTCAATGGAATTAAATTTGGGATTGCCAAGTGAATTTAAAAAAAACCCGTAGATTATTAATGTAAAGGCTATAGAAAACAAAAACAAAATGAATATCTTAATTTTGTTATTTTTACCATCCATATGGTTTTTTAAATTTATGGTAATAATATATTGATTTATTTAACTATAAATTCAATTTTACGATTAGAATATATATAATTAATTTTTAAAATAAAATATCCCGCGGTAGCTCAGCCTGGTAGAGCTTTCGGCTGTAGTTGTTGGCAACCAATTGCTAACCAATATCAGCCTATCAGGCTTACATCCAGCAGTAACCGAAGAGTCGCAGGCTCAAACAAAAAATGAAATATCGTTTTTTGGAGCAAATCCTGCTCGCGGGATTTATATACATGCTGCTGTTGTTGTCGTTGTTGCTTTTGCCTTTATGTTAATTCTTGTGTGGTCCATTACATTATATGCGATAATTTTTATTTGCGGTATTGGAAAGGGAATGTTGGGTAAAATAACAAGGTTTATCGGCCAACTAAAATTCTTCAGAACTATGAAGTGGATTTATCGTGAGCGTTCCAAGGATAAGAATGTTTCATTATATTAATTTTTGGGTCTAATTGATACTTTTTGTGTTGCATTAGGACAACTGGACCTACATTCAATTGTGTTACGTAGATCTTATTTTAGTGAACATACACACATTATCCTCGCTGCATTTACACGCAGTGGGCATCTGCTTTCGTCATAGCGGTCATAAATAATTCCATATGACTAATTTTAAATTGATTTAGTTTTCATTGTGTTTGTCTTTATCAACTTAAGCATATCATGATTTGGAATTAGAGAAATTTCGCCCCTATCTTCAACTTTTCCAAATGTTCGTTTGTATTGCTCATATCCTGCCTTCAATTGGCTCAAAATCATATGATAAACAATCATTTGTCTAGCCGAGGTAATGCGTTGTTACTTCAGTTAGACTAATCAAGGTATTTCTGATCGCAATGGTTCATTAGTTTTAAAAATCCATTAACCCTTCACATTTGAATTTTAGATTTTGCGTTTTGTTTTGTATCCTGTGTTTTCAGAATTCAAAAGAATATATTCATTATTATGTGACAATTAGTGATGCCAATGATGACGACGAAGAGCCGTCTGATTTTTATGCTAATGACGAAGATTATGAGTGCTGAGGCATCAACTGTAATTTGAGTTTTTATTTTAGGTATGGAAAAATAATCAAGTCCAAATCGATTCTTAAGTAGTAAGATCTGTTAATGGATAGTCTATTCTATAATAGAGCCATTTACATCAAAATATTGCCCATTTACTTTATTTAGATTCTGTTATAAAATTATATAACGTGCAACTTTTCTTTATAATATAAAACTTAATGAATTCCTTACAAAAGTTTATTCTTGGTTGCATTTATTGTAATAATTTATATGATGGACCAGACTCTAGTTTTATTTTACCTTATCTTGAAAATAAACTCAATTTAGGTAATGAATTATATATTGACAACATTATTAATTTGGAAAAACAAGGGTATGTAAGAATAAAGAGTAATGAACCCGACGCACTAAAACCTAAACAAATTGTTTGTTGTCTGAGCGAACTAGGTCGTTCAAAGATAAAGGTTGTATTTGTGGGTGGAGTTTTTGATTTACTACATCCTGGCCATATTCACACTTTAAAATCAGCAAAGTCTTTTGGGGATGTTCTTGTTGTTGTCGTTGCTACTACTTCTACGGCTTTGAAATTGAAGAAAAATAGAAATATTTATCATGATGAAAAACAAAGACAAGAATTGGTTGCATCATTATCGTTTGTAGATTTGTCAATTATTGGAAAAGAGGGTACATTATATGATACTGTGTCTTTTGTAAAACCTGATATAATAGCTTTGGGATATGATCAAAAACATGATGAGAAGGAAATACAAAAGAATTGCTTAGAAAGAGGGATGGAATTGGATGTCATAAGACTATCTTCTCCAATTCCTCGAATAAAAAGCACTATGATAAAAAGAAGCCTAGGTAATTCTTTTTATGATATTTAATCCAAATCTTTTAACTCAATTGTTACAATGTCCCCATTTTTTAAACTTGCTGTTTCTTTAATGCATACTGGAGAGATAACTTCAACTAAGCTGTTGTTATGGTGTGTTCTTTCTAAAAGCAGTATGGATGATTCTATTTCCATCTTTTCATAATTTTCTTTGTTTCCGGGAATTAAAATTGTTGGATAGCATTTAACCCATCCAAATGTTCTGTTTTCATCCTTAAAGCCGTGAATGTAGATGGATGGATAGCTTGTTATTTCTCTTTTGGTGTCTTTATAAATTTGTTCTTCCAGTTTTACGTTTAAAGTGCCCGGAAAGGGTTCGTATCCTAATTTTTCCCTAAATTGATCTTTGTACCCTTTCTTTGACATGTAGTATGAACCCTCTCCCATACCCGTAACAATTTTTCCTTTGAAAATTACTCTTTTACCTCTAGAGCTATCTATTGCTGTTTTCATCATACTATGCAGTTCTTTTATGACCTCAAATCCTTCCTGTGTTACTTTTATTTTGAATTTCTTATTGTTTTTAATTCTTTCAATTAAGTTGTCTTTTTCTAATTCAATCAATACCTTTGAAGCTGTTTGTTGAGAGCGTTGGATGACTTTACTTATTTGACCACTCGTTATTTCAGTATGGGTTTCCTTGGCACCTAATGACAGTAAGTGAGCCAAGGTTAAAAAATGAAAATAATTTAAATTACCTTCCATTATTGCTATGGTTAATCAAGCCTATATCCGAAAAGGTTTTTATGCGAATTTCTGAAATTGGTTTTTTTATGCTGCTTGTTCTATGCCCTATTATATATTGAATCCCTGCTTTGTTAGCCGCTTCTATTAATCTCTGGGTAATTATCCCATCTAAAACCAATAGTTTTCCACCTTGTGAATTTGATATTCTTTTTACAATGTCAGAAACAGGTACTTTTATCATTGCTTTCATTGAATTGTCAAAGATTACTGCTTCTAAAGTTTCGTTGATTTCTGGGAATATTTGCTTAATGGTTGAAATGATTACCTCATCTTCTTTTATGGGTGATATATTTTTGTCTATGTTCGCGTATGTGATTTTATTATTGTTATCTTCTACAGACGCTTTGTTTTGCTGATTGTTGATGGGTTTGGTGTTCATGTCAATCATGTTTATTTGATTTTGGTTTGTTGTGGATTGCACATTGTTTCGTGTCTGAAACTGGTTTTCTGAGTTTGAACTATTAGGCGAGTTACTATAAATGTTCTTAATGTATTGTTCCACATCCTTTAGTATTTCTGAAATCTCTAAAGGAGTGCACTCTTCGACTTCCCTACCTGCTGGTGCTCGGTATACTCTGTCTATTTTTACTAATCCTTGCAACTCTTTTAATATTAAATCACCGGCTCTATCTCCATCAATAAAAGCAACAACTCTTTTACCATGTGTTAGTTTTAATATTGTTTCGTCAATCTTTGCACCTTCAATTGCTATTGAATTTTCAAATCCTGCTCTGAGGAGATTTATTACGTCTGCTCTTCCTTCTACCAAAATAATCCAATCAGAATCAAATACACCTACTCCGCATGCTAATTGAGCCTTGCCAAAAGTAGTTAGTCTGCCTGGTTTGCTTGCGTCATATACATCCTTTAACATTTCCTCTCCTTCGCTTATTGTTTTTGTTGCCCATTCTTGTACGATTTTTTTTGCTCTATCTACTATGATTTTCTTTTTGATTGCCCTTATGTCATCAATTCCTATTAATGAGAATTTGGCTTGAAAAGGACCAACTTTGTCAATACTTTCGATTGCAGCAGCTATTAGAGCGGCCGTAGAAATGTCGGTGCTCATGGGGATTAAAGCATCGCCTTTTGCGGAATTCGACTTGGAGTCTACATTAACTTCGATCCTTCCAACTTTGGATACTTTTTGTAGTTCATTCAGGTTCATTTCTGGTCCCAACAAGCCTTCCGTTTGCCCAAAAATAGCGCCAATAATATCGGCCTTTTCTACTAAACCATCAACATCAAATTTTAACTTTACATGATACTTAACAATGCCGGTATTTGGCATCTTTATTACCTCGTTATTAATTTTATTTATCATATTTAGATGATGTATTTAATACATTACCTACCTTCATTAATCTTTTTATTTTATGATTAATTAAATTGTTTTTCTACAAATTTAAATAAATTTTATGTTTATATTTGTATATTCATTATTTTTTATATTAGTGCTATTTATTTTATCTTTTCTGATATGGTTATATAAAATGATTTCATTTCTTCAATTTTTCTTATTCTTCCCTTGGTGATTTTTAGCAATTTTTTTTTATAATACAGATCAATAAATTTGCCATTGGTCTGTGACAATATTTTTTTTGTAATTGCCTTTCCTTTTTGGTCTGCGTCTAAAAGTAATATTAGTTTTTTATAGTTTGCAGAACAATAGTCCACAAAATCAGTTGTACCTTTAAAGTTATGATATGCTTTTAGGTTACCTTTAAACCCTAAATAATTCAAGGCATCAATATCTTTTTTGCCCTCTACAACAACTATTGAATTCTTGAGCGACTCATTATTTAATGAGCTTATAAAGTTGTTTAATTCTTCTATTGAAGTTTCTCTATATTCTTTCTTCATGGATAATGACTTAGTTACGAGCCAACTCTCTTCATCTTTGAGCCGCATCTTGGACAAGAAGATTGATCGTGTTTAGTGCCACAATTCATACAATAATAACTAATTGAACTTCCTGAGCCGCCAAAAACAGAACCAGACATTCCCATTTTTTTCATGGTTCTATTTCTTATGTAATAACTTAGCATAATGAATACAATTATTATAATTGGTAATGAGAAGGGAAAAGGTATTAAGAATGAAATACCCAAACTTATTCCTAAAGAAATTCCTATCCACATTAATTGCTGTGATAAAAATTGCCTGTTATTGCCTATCACTGTATATCATTGATACTAATAAAAAACATTATATTTAAAATCTTTCCTCTTTTCTAAATTTTATTTTTAACTGTGTTCAATTATATTCTGCATAATATTTATAGCGTTTCTCAACTTCTTTGTTTTTTCCGTCTAATACGATTTGAATCTGTTGTTGTAATTGATTCATGGAGTAGTTTTTAAATTTCACTCCATCATCTGTATCTGGAAACTTGGATAATGTATTCTCAAAATCCTTCATAAAGGTGACTACCATCTCCCTAAACTCATCTTTTGTTGGGCTTTTGTGGTTATTTACTTTAAACCATGAAACAGCTAATTGTGATGAGTAGATTTTCGCTAAATCTTCTGTTAGCCTGTCAATTTCAAAAAAATCCGCCATTATCTCGTAAAAACTAGGCAATCCTTATTAAAATTTCTATTGTATTCTTAGTTAAGGCCTGTCATATTGGAATTATGTACCTTAAATAACCTGTATTTCTTTTGTATGTATATTAAAAAATACCATACACACAAATATGTTGGCTAGATTGCATTTGGATTAATACTATGCATGTCTTGTTGAAATATTTTAAAATCTCCAATATATTTTGTCAAAATAAGTCACATTTCCATTGGGTGTCGATACTCAAGCATAAACATTATGAGGTATCGTGCAACAAAAAGAGGGTTTTTGAACCTATGGTTAGATGCACTATTTTAAGGTGGTACTAGTACTTGGGCTTGAAGTTGCATTTGACTATGTTAATAAATAACAATGTAGTGAGGATAACAAAGAATCTAAATTTGTTATTATGACATAGTTTTTTCCATTTGGCATTGTCAAATATTATGGTGAATGTTCCAATTCAGCCGATTCGAAAAGGCTACTACATTCGCCTCTAGTTTGTGCAGTTTATTTGAATAAATGCGTCATTCGCCTTGTTTGAGAAAAGCATTGTTGATTGAACTATTCAATATCCGAAAGATAGGCTGAAAGTATTGGTTATTGCTTTTTTTGCATAGGTGGTAAATGCAAATTAAAGAAAGCAAATAGCGGTTTAATCTATTTAATTCTATCAAAATAAAGAAGATGCACAAAAGTTAAAAGAGCCTCTCCACGCTCTACCTGGAGAATGCGAATAGAAAGATAAAAATGGGTTTGAATATTCTCAACAGATAATGCCTATAACAGATGTAATAAAAAAACAAATAGCTCAAAAAAGACGACTATTTTTCAAGATATGTTTTAAGTGTGGAGCTAAAAACCCTATTGGATCAGATAGATGTAGAAAATGTCATGGAAACCAGATGCGTTTAAAAAACAGAACATTGGGTGCAAAAAAATAGTTTTTTTTAACCATGCCGCAACAATTTGCTTAATTCTTTATTAATTCTTTATTAATTCTTTATTAATTCTTTTCAAATAAGAAACCTTTAATTATCTTTTTCTATTCATCAATCTAAGATCACGATTAGTATGAAATACCCAAAAGTTGTTTTGACTGCTGACAGAACTTTAATGTCTCCTTATAGAGGAATCTCCCTTGCATCTTTTTTTGGCTGTGCCCCAGCTCTTGATATAAACCGTAGTCCTGATTCCTTTTGGTATAAAGTTCTAGGTAATCAGGTAACTCCTAAATTACTTTTTGATTTTATTTGCAATCCAATTGGCCATGTAAATGGACGGGCTAGTTATGCTCCTTATGGCCTAAGAAAGATTGAAGCGTCATTGTTGAGAGATGGTTATTCAAAGGAAGATGTGGTCGTTGCCCATCCTGATTTTGTTGAAAAGTTTATAGGCCCTGAAACTGAATTTGTAGGAACTTATGAAATGGATCCTTTAGGAATGGGTCCAGTTACCATGACTTTTACTTATGGGCGAAAACAAATGTCCTATGATGAATATTATAATAGGGATTTACATCGTAAAATTAACAACGCAAAGGAAAAAAACAAGAGCAAAGCCAAGGTTGTGGTTGGGGCTTCAGGCACTTGGCAATATAATTATGACCCTGCAAAAATCGAAGAATACGGACTATATGCTATTATGGAGGGTGACCTCGGTGGTATTGGACCTGAAATTGATGGAGCTGGAAGAAGCTTTTTTGATGCTATAATAAATAATGAATTAGAAACAGCAAATCCTTTTAAAAAGTCGAAATTTAGAGTTGAAGTTAAAGAATTTAACAGAAAAGATAGGAAATACCATGGACGATTTATCCATTATTCTGACGAGCCTAATGTAGACGAAATACCAAATATTGTTAATCCCAGCATGCACGGGATGATTGAAGTAATGAGGGGATGCGGTAGGGGCTGTAAATTTTGCGATGTTACATTGAGACAATTAAGATATTATCCTGTGGAAAAGGTACAAAAAGAAATAGAAGTCAATATGAAGTATGGTGGCTTAAAAAATGCCTGGATCCAAAGTGATGATATTTTTGTTTATGGCTTAAATCCAAGGACAACAAAAAACATGCAACCTAATAGGGAGGCTCTTGAAGAACTTTTCAAAGGGATAATGGAAACGGGTATTGAGCATACAAATCCTACACATGGAACGCTCGCAGGTGCAATTGCCGATGAAAAGTTAATTCCAAGCCTTTCTAAAATTATAAAATCCGGTCCGGGAAACCATATTGGTGTACAATGTGGTTTGGAAACGGGGAGTATTAGGTTAATTGGTAAATATGCCGATAGGAAACTTGCACCTTATAAACCATCTGAATGGCACTGGGTAGTTAAAGAAGGTGTGAAAACCCTTAACGAATACTATTGGGTGCCTGCATTTACCCTTATTATGGGACTTGATAATGATGAAAGTGCAGATGACAGCTGGGAAACAATTCAGTTAATTCATCAATTAGAAAAAGAGCAACCTGACTCTAAATTTACTGTTACACCATTAACCTTTGTCCCGATTGGGTTGCTTGAGAAGTCCGAATTTTTTGATATAGGAAATACCATGGATCCCGCAAAATTAGGCGTCATGTATAAAACATGGCAACACAATTTTAAATATGCGATCCACAAATTTATGCATAAGGTAGGTCAGAACGATCCTTTAAAGAAATACTTTTTTGCTTCTTTGGCAAAGACATTGGGTGGAGTTCCATTAAACGCAATGGAAAAGTATGCTAGGCGTAAAAGCCCAGAGCATGAAAGGGTGATCGAAAAAATCAAAGCGCAATACGCTTGATTTAAATTTTTATTAGCTATTTTACCTCCTTCTCAATTATGCTGATTAGCGATGCTATATCAGCTATAAAATTTCCTTTGAAATTATTTTCAAATTTTTCAATTATTTTTTTTGTGGAAAAAACTATTGTTTTGACTTTATTTGCCTGTTCGATTTCATCTACTGCTGCAGATAGGAATTTTATTGACATTTCGTTGTAGGAAATTATACATATACAGATTTTTTCTTTATTTCTATTCAATAGCTTATTTATGTATCTCTGGAAGTCGATATCAAAAAATGGATCAATATATTTCTCTACGTTTCCAATGACTGTAGAGTTGATTTTAATCTTTTTAGCGTAAATGTTTATAATACTGCATATGGGCAAAGAATCGTCATCACCTGCAACAATAACAAGTAACATATTCCTGTGAATGCTGCTTTCATGAATTACATTGCAGTTTCTTAATAGGCCTAAAGATTCTGTTAGGTTTGTTATCAAATGGATCTTCTCTGTTTTTCCGATTTTTCCCCTGTTATGTAGTTCGAAAAGAGTATTTAAGACTGGAAGGCAAATATCTATAATTATTTTCTTTAAATTAATTTGTTTATTTAATATGCTTAGTATAATGTTCTGAGATATCTCTTTATCCCCATTTATTAAAGATATTATTAATTTTTGCTGCAGTTCGATATAGTTTTCGTCTTTTGTGTCAAAATTTACTATTCCTGGATCCAAAAACCAAAAATTGACTGAACCGATTTTTTTTCTATTGATGATTTTTTGAAAGTATAATATATCGAGATATTTCGAAATAGTAATTCTATTTGTTCCTATTTTCTTTGATATTTCTGTACTAGACATAGGGTTGTTATTACGAAGTAGTTCTATTACCTCCTTTTGAATATCTGATAAATTATATCTCTTATACATTGCCTATTTCTTTATCTTGAAATGATCAAGTATACAAGATATTTAAGTGATAAAAAAATACAAATTATATTATGATTTAAATGCTGAAGCTAACTCAAATATTTTTTCGTACCAATTATTTGCTTTGGTGATGCTGCTAGAAACCAGTATTCCTTTTGCTCCATACTCTAATGCCATTTTAACATCTTCATTTTTATTTATTCCTGCTCCACAAATTAATTCAGATATTTGACCTTTCATATTTACCATCTGTTTGCATTCGCGGATTAAGAACGGTTTTTCGGATGAGATTGATTTCTGGGTACCAATCAATTCTGGTGGCTCTATTGCAATATAGTTGGGTGCTAGCTCTAGAATTTCCTTTAATTCTTTTGTTGTTTTTACGCATACAAAAGACAACAAATTTAATTCTTTTAGTTTTTCTATCAATTGCTTTATTTCCGTTGTTTCTATGGGGTGTTCACTATGATTGATCAATGAACCCGTAGCCCCTATCTTATCTATTATTTCAGATACATAGTATCCAGTCGTAGACCCGGGCTTTTTTAAATCAACGTGCTGCGATATAACTTTTAGATTGGTCTGTTTTACTATCAATGCTAAAGAGGGTTGTGGAGGAGAAACGATAATCTCAACATCTAGCCTCTCACTAACCTTCTCTGCATCCTTTACAAGTTTTATTGTGTTGTCCCCCGATGTTTCCAAGTAATTCTTTAGGTTGATGATTAGAGGACCATCTTTCTTAATTTTCATCATTAGAAATTATTACTTGAATTTTTCATTTAGTTTTGAAATTCTTGCCTCATATCCTTTATTATATTCAAGCTCGTCTGGAACCAAAGTAGCTGGATGTACAAATCCTTGAACCCTTATCATCATAGCTCTTTCAACTGCCATCATCCTCTGATAATCCCAGTCTGAGGTACCAAAGCCGTCGTGAGGACCGGTAAATTTACCATTGTGCATACTGAATAACAAACAGGAAACTATTGGGATTGAATAATTTAGGCTTGCAGCAGAGTTTAGTTTTATTGGCATCAAGGGCATATGATGACTTCCTCTTGTGTTTCCTGCTACAATGTGTGATTCATTAAACGCACTTCCAGCTTCTTCTGTTGCAGGGAAGTTTTTTTGAGTCCTAACTATTGATATTGGGTCATCTTTTCCCACATATGTGCCAGCAATATTGTGCAGCCTGTCAGTAGATGATGAAACTATTTGTTCCCCATTATGAGACAAAACTGAATGCACTACATATCTTCCCGGATACATGAGCGCAGCTTCAATTTCGGGTTTATCATTCCATAGTTTTAGATCTGCAATCTTTCCGGTCATTACATCCATAATCCTAAATATTGATCCCTTAGCCAATTCCTCGTTTATAATCAGTCCTGTATTGCTTCCAGTATCTACAAACATTCTCCAAAAGGGAAAATTGTATGCCCCTGGTTCAGTTTTATCAGCTGCGAAGACGCAGAATACTTCACTTGGCCTCTCTTCCATTTCTATCTCGGCAACACCAGGTCCCATGCCTTTTACGTTTCCAGAAAATGAATCTTTTAGCAAATCTTGACCGGCTCCATAAAGCCCCTGCTCTTTTGCAAGTTTGGTTCCCTCAGTAAAAGCGTCCCATGCTAGTTTGTGTATCTCCTTATTGTCCACGCCTAAAGTATGACTCATTATGATGTGAATGTCATCGCCCGTGTATCCAATGTATTTGTCAATAAGCATTCCTTTTCCGTTTTTCATTACGTAATCCTTAACAGTTTGAACTAATTCGTCACTGGGTCTAGTGTGTCCTCCTATACCTCCAATGTCTGCCTTTATTGCTGAAACCGTTATTTTCATAAACAATTTGCCTTTAATGTTCTTTAAAAATTTTGTGCAAGTGTTTTTATTTAATGTGGTGCTCTTTTGGTGTGTCCATAAAAACTTAAATGCTTGTTATAACCTATTGTGATGTCATGGATATACTTGAAAATGAATTGATGTTACCATAATTTTAGTTAAATATTGAAGCTTTTTACTGCATTTGGGGTTCTCGTTGCCAAAAAAAGTAACTAATAAATACCCATTATTTTTACTTTACTACTATGCGTGATGCAAACTTAATCAAAATTATGATTGAAGAACGTGCTTTAGTAAAACTAATCAAAACCATAGGTGAGAAAGAGTACTCTACCAGAGACCTATTGAAAAAACTTGGCGCATATGGATATGGGCATAAGTTATTGATCAAAGCAGAGGATAGGGGATTAGTAGAGAGAAGCAATGTTAAAAATAAAACCTACAACAAATTAACAAAAGAAGGCAAGAAAATAATCAAATTAGCTAAAGAGATAGGCGTCTAAATCAATAAAATATTTATATTAAATTTTATTTTTTATCTTAACAAAAGAGTTAAATTATTTGCTGTATTACGCTCGCCTGCTATGAATAAAGTTATACTTGCCTTTTCGGGAGGGCTGGATACCTCTGTATGCGTAAAATATTTACAAAAATTACATAACTTGGATGTAATTACATTAACTGTTGATGTAGGACAAGATGATGATTTTGATGAAATTGAGAAAATCTCTTCGGATTTAGGATCAATTGACCACATCTATATTGATGCCAAAGAAGAATTCGTTAACGAATACGTTGCGCCTGCAATAAAAGCAAATGCTTTGTATCAACAAGAATACCCACTTGCAACTGCTATTGCTCGTCCCTTGATTGCAAAGAAGTCTGTAGAGGTAGCTAAAAAACACGATGCTACATCAATTGCTCATGGATGTACAGGAAAGGGGAACGATCAAATTCGTTTTGATATTACTATCAAATCACTAAATCCTAATATAAAGATCATTGCACCCATTCGTGATCTTAACCTTACTAGGGATAAAGAGATAGATTTCGCTAAAGAAAACGGTATTAAAATAAGTGAAATATCAAAAAAATACAGTATTGATAAAAATTTATGGGGTAGATCGATAGAAGGGGGTATTCTTGAAGTCCTCGAAAATGAACCATTGGAAGATGCTTTTGAATATGTTAAATTCGATAATAATTCTGTTGGTAATGTCGACATAGGTTTTGAAAATGGAGTACCAGTATCCATAAACGGTAAAAAAGAAGAATTGCCATCTTTAATAGACAAACTAAATCGTATAGCTGGTTCATTTGGGATAGGTGTTGTTGATCACATTGAGGACCGTGTAATAGGGATAAAATCAAGGGAGGTTTATGAAGCCCCTGCTGCTTTAATCCTTATACGCGCTCACAAAGATCTTGAAAAACTAACATTAACAAGTCATGAACTTCGCTTTAAGGCAATGGTGGAAGAGCAGTGGTCATGGCTAGCTTACTCCGGATTATGGCTAGACCCATTACTTTCAGATCTCAATCAGTTTATAGAAAAAACTCAAGAGAGAGTAACAGGAAAAATAAAGGTTAAAATGCATAGTGGATATTATAGGGTAATAGGGAGAGAATCAAAATTTTCATTGTATAACAAAGATATTGCGACCTATTTGTCAAATTCAAATTTTGATCAAACTATGGCTAAAGGGTTTGTAGAACTGTGGGGTTTGCCATCCATAACAGCTAATACTGTAATTTCAGACAATAATGCATAAAAATGGTTAAATTATGTATTTTCTTTGATAAATTGCGTTTCGAAGAAAAATCCCTCTATGAGACAGCTATAAAAAACGGAATTGATTGCAATCTGGTTGATTCTAAGAACGTTATTTTAAATACAGAATATCTGACCTCAAATGATTTACGTTTTGGGGAGATAATATTACAAAGAAGTATCAGTCATTTTAGAGGACAGTTCTTAACGGTTTGTCTGGAAATGCTAGGATATGATGTGATAAATAATTCAAAAATAGGGGAGATTTGTGGAAACAAATTGTTAACTTCTATGGTTTTAAAAAAAAATAATGTTCCTACGCCAAAATCCATTTTTTCGTTTAACTATGATTCAGCTTTTAACATTATTGACGAGCAGAATTTAGAAAAAAACCCCCTGGTTTTCAAACCTATATTTGGATCATGGGGCAGAGGTGTATTCCCTGTTAGAAATAAGGAGGTGGGAAAGATGATTGTTGAAATGAGGCAGGAGAATCCGAGTACATTTTCGAACATTTATTATTTTCAAGAACTGGTTGACAGGCCGCCAAGAGACATTAGATGTATAGTTCTAGGAGAACATGTTGTGGCTGCTATCTACCGTTATTCATCCAGTGAAGAATGGCGAACAAATGTTTCAAGGGGTGGAAAAGCTGAAAAGATAAAGATAACATCCGAGTTGGAAGATGTTGCTGTTAAAGCCGCAAATGCGGTTGGAACTGGTGTTTTAGGAATAGATATGATGGAGGATAAAGAACATGGGCTGTTGGTCCATGAGGTAAACAACACTGTGGAATTCAAAGGGGCCAGCTCCGCTACTGATATCGATATAGCAAAATTAATAATTGAATATATGGTGGATATATACAAAAAATAAACCCCTCTTATATAACTACCAAAAATTTAAATGAGGATTGTTTGACGGTTTATTATTTATGAGATTCTGCATTGATAATATATTTTTCAACGGTAAAAATAACGGTCCCAACGTGAGGGTATCTACATGAAGGTTGGAGTGATTGGAGCATCTGGATATGTGGGTGGAGAGTTATTACGTCTTTTAGTCACCCACCCTGAAATAGAGATTTCGACTGTTACGTCAAGACAACAGGCTGGAGAGTATGTTCATAGGGTCCATCCAAGTTTGAAAAATTTCATTACTTTGACATTTTCCGACATGAATCTAGACAAAATAACAAATTCTTGTGACTTGGTATTTGTTTCTGTCCCCCATGGAAAATCCAATAAAATTATCAATGATTTGCTAAAAAGCGGGGTAAAAATAATAGACCTTTCTGCAGACTTTAGACTTAAGGATCCTCAAGATTATGTGAAATGGTATGGGTGGGAACATCCATTTCCTGATTTATTGTCAAAATCCGTATATGGTGTACCCGAATTTCACCGAGAAGAGATAAAAAATGCCCAATTGGTTTCCTGCCCGGGCTGTATGGCAGTTACGTCATTGCTTGCATTAAAACCATTAATAGAAAATGATTTAATTGATACGGATCATATTATTGTTGATAGTAAGATAGGATCATCAGGAGCTGGCGCAAAATCAAATGCTGGGACACATCATGCTCTCAGATATGGTGTGGTTAGACCTTATAAACCAGCAAAACATCGTCATACTGGGGAAATAGAGCAGGAATTAGGTCTTCTCTCCAAAGTTAAAGTTCATGTCAGTATGACCCCCCATGCAGTTAATTTGGTGAGAGGGATATTGACTACTAATCATGTGTTTTTAAAAAAGCAGTTAAATGAATTAGAGTTATGGAAAATTTACAGAAATGCCTATAAAAATGAGATGTTCATAAGGCTGATAAGGGACAAAAACGGATTCTATAAATTTCCAGACCCTAAATTTGTGGTGGGTTCAAACTTCTGCGATGTTGGATTTGACATCGATGAGGGTAACAATAGGGTTGTGGCTCTTTCAGCATCTGATAACCTTATGAAAGGCGCAGCAGGGTCTGCAATACAAAACATGAACGTAATGTTCGGATACGATGAAATGGCGGGGCTGAAACTTACTCCGCTTACACCAGTATGATTGTTATTAAGTTAGGCGGAAGTGTTGTAGAGGGATTACATTCTTCTATATTGGATGATTTTGCAGAGTTATGTAAAACGGAAAAAATTGTTGTAGTCCATGGTGGAGGGAAAGATGTTACTAATGTTGCCAACCAGATGGGCATAGAACAAAAATTCATCGTGTCACCAGAGGGTAAACAAAGCAGATATACCGATAAAGAGACATCAATGATATATACCATGGTTATGTCTGGAAAGATAGGCAAAAACATAACTGCCATGTTATCTAGTAAGGGTATACTATCAGCTGGGATAACTGGAATAGATGGCGAAACTATTAGGGCTATAAGGAAAAAAAAATTAGTTATTTTAAATGAGAAAGGAAGGAAAATGATTATTGATGGCGGATATACTGGTAAAGTTTCTTATGTCAATTCTAAACTAATAAATGTTTTATTGGATAGTGGCTATCTGCCTGTGATCTCTCCTATAGCTCTAGGCGAAGGGTATGAATTCTTAAACATTGATGGCGATAGAGCTGCTGCAAACATTGCTGGTGCATTAAAATCGGACATTGTTATTTTTATAACAAATGTAAGTGGGTTAATGATGGAAGAACGGTTGATTAGTAATCTTACTTTGGATGAGGCTACTAAATTATTGCCTAAAATTGGTCCCGGTATGGAAAAAAAAGTGTTGGCTAGTACAGAAGCATTAAATCTAGGTGTAAAAAAAGCAATAATAGCATCAGGCTCAGTTAAAAACCCTATTTTATCTGCCCTTGCACATGATAATTGCACGGTGATACTGAAATGAACTCCGTTGTAGACGAGGAACATTTTGTGGGTAATATTTATCAGCGATTTCCAGTGAATGTAGTTAAAGGCAAAGGATGTAGCCTTTGGGATACCGATGGGAAAGAATACATTGACTGTATGGGAGGATATGGGGTTGCTTTAGTGGGTCATTGTAATGATATGGTTGTTAACGCAATCAAAAAACAGGCGGAACAGCTTATAACTTGCCATATGTCTTTGTATAATGATTCAAGGCTAGAGTTTCTCAACAAAATTTTTACAATAGTGCCCAAAAGACTAAACAGAGTGTTTTTTTCCAACAGCGGAACCGAATCCGTTGAAGCTGCTATTAAATTCTCAAGAAAATATACCACTAAAAAGGGTATCATTGCATTGAACGGATCTTACCATGGGAAAACATTTGGTGCGTTGTCTGTTACGTACAATGAAAAATATCGTAAATCCTTTATGCCCTTGTTAGATGGTGTTGATTTCATATCTTACAGTGATCTTGAGAGACTCGACGACATAATCCACAATCCGAATAATAATATTGGAACTATAATCGTCGAACCTATACAAGGTGAAACGGGGATAATAGTTCCGCCAGAAGGTTTTCTAAAAAAAATACGTAATATATGTGATAAGTATAGTTTGGTATTGATTTTTGATGAGATTCAATCAGGTTTAGGTAGAACTGGAAAGATGTGGGCAGGCCAACATTGGGGTGTAGAACCTGATATTATGTGCCTGGCAAAGGGAATAGCAGGAGGGGTGCCAATGGGTCTTACACTTGCCCGTTCTGAAATTCTCGATTGCATTAAAGTTGGGGAGCATTCATCAACATTTGCGGGGAATCCGCTTGCCTGTGCTGCGGGCTCTGCAACAATAGATTCATTGGTGGATGATAACTTGGTTGAAAATTCAAAAAGAATGGGGTTGATTTTTAAGGAAGGTCTATTGCGTTTAAAAGAAACTCATAAAATCATTCGCGATGTCCGGGGATTTGGAATGATGTTGGGGATGGAGATGAAATTTGATATCAAAGATATACTTTTTGATGGCATCAGAAACGGTATTTTGTTGTTATATTCAGGTAGGAACATTTTGAGGTTGCTTCCACCTTTGGTGATGGATGAAGATATAACCAAAAAATCAATTAATCTAATAGATAATTTAATTACTAGTGAGGAGAAAAGGCGAACTGTCTGAAAACTTGAATTCCATAGATGAAAAAATTATCCGAATATTAAAAAATGATTCAAGAAAATCTTTTGTAGAAATTGCAAATGACATTGGAATGTCGGAATCTGCTGTTAGGCGTAGAGTGAAAAATATGCAGGATATTGGGGTAATAAAAAAATTCACAATTGATATGGGGCCGTCTAATAAGACTAGTGCAATAACCTTGATATCTGTAAGCTCTGCAGCAGATACATCTAATGTTTCAAATCAGCTTTTGGGCCTCAAGGGTGTTGATGTGGTTTATGAAATAACAGGGCAATATGATATTGCCACCATAATTGTTGCCCCCACAATTTCAGAAATAAACTCCTACATTGATGAAATACGAAAAATAGATGGCGTTTCTGATACAAACACTGTGATAATACTGAGAACCCTAGTCAATTCGTCCTAATTTTGTTATGCATCTTTAATAATAACTATATTGTGATGAATTTCATCACATATTGTTTTTTTACGCAAACAATATTGTTTTTTATACCTATAACATTTATAAATTAAACGATAACAGTGTTAATGACCATAATATGTCTCTAAATTCGGATGATCCTAATTATTTTGCTCATATCTATAATGATTCTGAAAGAGATAAGAAAAATATTAGGATATTAGATTCCACTTTAAGGGAAGGTGAACAACATCCGGGAGTTTCATTTTCTAACAAGCAAAGAATCCAAATTGCATGGATGCTCGACTCCTTTGGAGTGGACCAAATAGAAATAAGCCCAATAGTTTCATTGGATCATCGAGAAGCTACAAAAATAATTATCAAACAAGGCCTAAATGCTGACATCGTGGCTCATGTTCGTGCAATAAAATCTGATGTTGATGTCGCCATCGATTGCAATGCTACATGGGTGGCAACCTATCTTGGTATTTCAGACATCCACTTAAAATCCAAGTTACGGATATCTAGGGAGGAAGCTAAAATTAGAGCTTTGGAGGTTGCTGATTATATCAAGTCTCATGGATTAAAGTCCAGATTTACTATGGAAGATGCAAGCAGAACAGAGCCGGGATTTCTTTTGGATATGTGTAAGGAAATGAGTAACCGCGGTATAGATAGGATCAGTATTCCAGATACTGTGGGAATTATGAGGCCTCGAGGTATGTATAATATTGTAAAAATGGTCCACAGCCATATTGATAATTCAAAAACTTCACTGGATGTCCATTGTCATAATGATGTTGGATTAGCACTATCCAATGCCTTGTCAGGATGTGAAGGTGGCGCAGATCAAATTCATACCACCATAGATGGAATTGGTGAAAGAACAGGAATACCTACACTGGCAGAGACCGCTGTTGTATTGAGCCTCATATACAAATCCAATAATGATTTTAGGTTACATATGCTAAAGGATCTGTCAAAAACTATTTCTGATTATACTGGAATACCTATTCATGAATCCAAACCATTGGTAGGCGATAGTTCCTATAAGCATAAGGCCGGAACGCATCTTGCCGCAATTTTGAGAAATCCATCGGCTTATGAAATAATCGAACCAAAACAGGTAGGCAATAGGCGTAAAATTGTCTTTGGCGAGCTATCGGGAAAAAATGGCTCTGCGTATCTTTTATCAATTTTGGGATTAGGTTCATCAAAGGAAAATGCTGAGTCTTTAGCAAAGGGATTAAAAGAATTACGTATGGGTGATATTCTTGAATTGTATTTGGATGAAAAATTGGAGAGAAAAATACTTAATGAGGGTTATATGAAGACAAATAAGGATTAAAAATGACAAAAGTTAATTGTATTGAATGTGACGCAGTAATTCCAATACCTGATGACTCAATGCAAGGAGAGATCGTTACCTGCCCGGATTGTGGAGAGAGTTTTGAATTGGTAAAAACCGGTGACGAGTTTAGCATAAAGCCTGCGCAAGTAGTTGGAGAAGATTGGGGACAATAAAAATAGGGGAAGAACAGTCTTCTTCACTCTATATTCTTTTTGATAGCATTAGATGGGAAGAAAAATCAATAATTGAATCTGCAAAAAAAAACAATATTGATATAAAACCGATCGATTGTAAAGAACTTATTTTATTTTTGAATAGTGAAACTAAAGAATTTAAAGATAAAGTTGTCTTACAGCGATGCATAAGTTATTTTAAAAGCATTCATTCTACCGCTGCACTGGAAGGGCTTGGTGCACAAATGATAAACACCCTTTACACTTCCATAATGTGTGGTAATAAATTGTTCTCTCACATGGAACTTCAAAAGCAAGGAATAGTTACTCCAAACGCCTTTTGCTCTTTCTCCCCAGCATCTGCGATTGAAGGAATCCATCGATTAGGCTATCCCGCCGTGATTAAACCAACCATAGGAAGCTGGGGGCGATTGATTGGCCTGTTAAATGACGAAGAAGCTGCCAAAGCTGTTTTAGAGGATCGTCAACACATGTTTCCAATCTATCAAATAAACTATATTGAAGAATTTGTTAAAAGGCCGCCAAGAGATATACGGGCAATTGTTATAGCCGATCAAGTGGTAGCTGCCATATATAGATATTCGGGCAAAAATGAATGGAAGACAAATATGGCGTTGGGAGGCCATGCCGAAGCATGTCCCATAACGAAAGATCTGGAGGATATTTGTATTAGATCCGCAAAAATTTTTAAAGGTGACATAGTAGGTGTTGATTTGATGGAAAATGAGGCCCATGGTTTATTAGTTCATGAAGTAAACAATACAACCGAGTTCAAAAACACTGTAAGAGTTACTGGGATTGATATACCGTCGTTGATTGTTGATTACATGATTAAAATTTCCAAAAAATAGCAAATATGGTTTCTCCAGCCTTTGCTATAAAATTATTACAGAACTCGTTGGAAATTTATTCGCCATCTAGATCAGAATCAAAACTTGCAAATTTTTTAAAAGATGTTTGCATGGATCTTGGGTTTGAGCAAGCAAATATTGATAGCGTGGGAAATATTATTGCAATAAAAGGGACTGGGGATCCTGTAATATTACTTTGTGGTCATATGGATACAGTTCCCGGTATTGTTCCAGTCCGCCTAGATGGTGATTATATGTATGGCAGAGGCGCCTCAGACGCAAAGGCGCCTTTGATTTCTATGTTATTGAGTGCCGCTGATTTTCCTAAACAAACTGGAACTATAATTTTTGCTGGTGTAGTTGATGAAGAAGGCAATGCCACGGGCATAAAAAACCTTGTCAAAGACAAAAATTTAAGTCCACATTATGCTATTTTTGGTGAACCAAGCGGAATTGATAATATTACTATTTCTTATAAAGGTCGTTTAGAGATTCGTTTGCTGTGTGATGTAAATAACAGTGCACATGCAAGTGCGCCATGGCTTTCTTTGAATGCTATCGAGGAAATTTATAGTATATGGAATAGCTTAAAAAATGTTTTAGACAACATTGATGTCAATACAACTAAAAATAAGGCAAACACTGTAAGTTACAGCATAACCGAGGTAAGTGGGGGATCAAGTCATAATGTTACTCCTCAAAAATGCAGAATGACTATTGATATTCGAATACCTAACAGCCTATGTTGCGATGATGTTTTGAATTTATTGGATATAAAAATCAATGAAATTACAAAAGAGAAGGGTACAATCATAATTAAATATCATGTAGAGGACAAAACAGAACCTTTTCAAGCAAATGCTTCTTCTCCTTTAGTGAGATCCTTGGTATTGGCAATTTTGGAAAACAGAAAAAGAAGACCTTTACTGTTAAGAAAAACTGGAACAGGGGATATGAATATTTTGGGTAACCTGTTAAATATACCTGTGGTCACATATGGTCCTGGAGACCCGCACTCATCTCATACAGCAGATGAGAGGGTATACATCAAAGAATATCTGACTGGTATAGAAATATTTAAAAATACTGTATCTCATATGATAAGGTTGCATAAGAATTTACAAAAATAATCGCATAAGCAATAATTTTTCAGTTCTTTTCTTTCCTTGATGGATATTGGTGAATACATACATACATAAATTATAACAATATACCGTATTTAACAATCAATGCTCTGTTTAATAGGTGTGGGAATAAATGAATATGATTCTTTGAGTTCTGGCTCTATTGAAATATTGAAAAACAGTGATATGGTGTATATAGAAAGATTCACTGGATTTTTATCAGACGAATTTTTAGAAAAAGTAAAAAGTGTTGTGGATGGTTATGGAGTTTCAAGCCAAAAAAATAGGATTGAGGTTCAATTAGTAAAAAGATGGTTTGTAGAGGATGGGAGGCAAATATTGGAAAATTCATTAAAAGAAAATGTGAGTATATTGATTTACGGTGACCCACTGATTGCAACCACCTACAATGATCTTCTTGTTAGGGCTAAAAAGCAATCCATACCCTATAAAGTAATTCATTCCTCATCTGGAATTCCGTCACTAATAGGTGAGTCTGGACTGCATTATTATAAATTTGGGAAAATGGTTACTATTATGTCTGATCCAATGTCGTCAATAACCGTATACGATACCATATATAATAACATTTGTCTTGGATTACATACTCTGATTCTAACGGAATATAACAATGATTCTGAAAATGATGGTTTAAGCCCCTACAGTCAGTCCCCTTTTTTTCTTTCTCCAAAAAAAGTTTTTGATCTCCTACTGGAAAGAGAAAATGAATTAAAACTAATCAATTTGTCTGAAAACTCTTTTGTAATTGTGGCCTATAAAATTGGAACTGAGAGCTCGAAAGTAATATGTGGAAAAATAAAGTCTATGATGAATATTGAGTTTGAGAGTGGTCCTAATTCTATAATTATTCCTGGTACTTTACATTTTACTGAAGTTGATTCCATTAAAAACTTGACTGTTGCGTTGGATGATCCCATAGATAACTCTGCCAAAATCGATATACTGTCCAACAGGATGTTAGACAAATACATTCCAAATGCAAAAAAAGCATTATCCGCCTTATCGTCATTAATAAAAGAAGAAGATATTACTATTAAAAAAGAATATTCTGTTGTTTTGGAAAATGCTGAAAACTATCTTTACGATGCCGAAAATTTTTATAAGCAAGGTAGAACGGAACTCGCAATTCTTAGTGTTGGTTATGCTGAGGGTTTAATTGATTCTATTCGATTCCAAAAAGGCATGAACCCTTGGTAGTATATGAAAATACTTTTTTATATACAATAGTTTAGAATTGTTAATAGAATATTTTCTCGAAGATGTGTAAAACAATGCACTACGATACCAATACTAATTTACCTGGCAATCCAAATAATGACGATAACCCTGATTCTAATGATAATAGTTATAGTGTACAACCAAATAAAGAGAAAGTAAAAAAGAAAAATAGTGCTATTGGTCATTTGCCTCCAGAACTGTTGAAATTTGTTAATAACGATACTTATTCTTTACTTATTAAAGGTAAACCAGGAACTGGAAAAACAACTTTAGCACTTACTTTGATGGACAACCTGAATTATGATAGCAATTATTTTTATATTTCTACAAGGCTTTCGATTAGGCAACTTTTATATTTTTATCCTTGGATTACAAAATTCACCCTCAACAATGAATTCAATCATGAGTATAAATTTGAGGATGCTAGGTTGGATGAACCCGAGTCTCTTTTTGAGCGAATTACCAACCAATTAATGGATGTAAAATCTCCAATTATAATAATAGATACATGGGATACTATTGCTTTGTTTATGGATCGAGAATCAAGGCTGAATAATGAGCGCGTTTTACAAATATGGAGGGAGCGGTCAGGGGCAAAGTTAATTTTTTTGAGCGAATCATCGGATTTGACTCTTTTAGATTCAATAGTTGATGGGGTAATTACTCTTAGACAAGAATCAAAAAAATCATATACCTGCAGAGAATTATTTTTTAATAAACTTCGAGGAATTCCTATTGATTGTCCGAAATACTGTTTTTCTTTATACAATGGAATATTTTTTGCTTTAGATTCCTCATCAGAATTAAATTTAATTGAAAAGTTCAAAAACAATGAACTAAAACATAACGGATATGATTTTAAGGAAACCACTTATTTACCAAACGATAAAAATAAACCATATCAGTCTCCAAATACGTTTTTAAATGAAATTATAAACGGCAGCAATATAGTAACTACGGAGTTTGATTCCAGAATACCTAATGAATTGATATCGTCTGTATTGTTTAGGACTCTATTTTCTTGGATAGTTTCTGCTAAACCCGTCTTAATCAATAATTTTGAATGGGGTTTTTATTCAATCCTAAAGAAAATCCTGCTTTTTTTTGTCCAACCTGAAAAAGTTAATGATCTCCTATTAAATGAAAAATTGGATTTTTTCAAAATATATAAAGACTATGTTGCTAACAATGAACAAAATAATTCAACTAAAGAAAACAAAAGTAATTTGGACGAGTTTGAGGTATCCATAAATAACATTATACCTGCAGTTTACAACAACAACAACAACATAAATCATCATGATGTTTTAAATATAATTGATGGCAATAATACAAAAAATTTAATTTCTGACTTTAAATTCATTGACCGCATAAAAAGACTCCATAACATCCATAATCTTGTTATTATTAAAAATAGGTTTTCCCAGGATCATAACATTAACAATAGTAATGTATTGCTGTCTGAAGGTAATTATTTTAAAATCTATTTGAAAGGCAATAATATTATAATAAAGTCTATCAGCCCATCAAAACAAATCTATGGTGCATTCAATCAAAACGATGACTTGTTTGTTGATTGGTACCCTTTAATCTGAATTTGCTTTGCTTTGCTTTGCTTTGCTTTGCTTTGCTTTGCTTTGCTTTGCTTCTCAGTTGTACATTGTGTCTCTTTAGGTGAAAATGATCCAAACATATAAAAATATCTTTATTTGATTGCTTTGGTTATTATTTTATATGTCTGATTTCTTCTCTGTTTTAGATTATAGAGTTCAAGACTTTTTGGATGCAATTGTTAAAACCACAAAAATACACGATGATCAAAGAACCCGGGGCGTTGTCTCAAAAATCGGCATATTGTCTGGACACTATATTAATTTCAAAATTCCACACAATCTTGTAGTTGTTGGTGATATACATGGCGATTTTGTCGCTTTGGAGAAGATAATGGGGAGGATAGATTTTAAAGATTTTTTAAAAAACGAATCTAACATCTTAATTTTTCTAGGCGATTATATTGATAGGGGTGAGTATTCCATTGAAGTTTTGCTTTTTCTTTGCAAACTAAAAATTCTTTACCCTGGCAATGTCTTTTTATTGAGGGGCAATCATGAATCCTATGACCGTTTTCCATTCTCCTCTTATGATTTTTATTCCAATCTAGTCAATAAAGTTGGAAAACCAGTTGAAACCCTGTACAAAAACACCGTTTTGCCATTTTTTGAATCATTGTTTTTGTTTTGTGAAATAAGCGGGT
>JADDOQ010000112.1:0-3612 GCA_016782315.1 Nitrososphaeraceae archaeon
CTATACCTTTCTGAAGGGTGCAGAAGAGCAGCTTGAAATAGAGAACAAAGAATTGGAGGTAATAAAAAACCTTGGGGCTACCAAAGACACGTTTGCTATGGAGGGGTGGATTCCAAAGTCAAAGATCGGGCCAGTAAACTCGTCTTTTCTCAAACACACTGGAGACTCCACGAGGATGTTTGAATTGGAAACCAAGGAAAACCCACCCACACTCCTTGAGAACCCAAAAAAATTCAGAATCTTTGAGTCCTTTGTGAGGTTTTACTCTTTACCGTCTGGCACGGAGTTTGACCCAACTTTGATTTTTAGCCTGATTTTTCCAATATTTTATGGCTTGATGCTTGGTGACGTTGGATACGGGTTGTTTATACTTTTGGTTTCTGTATGGGTGATAAGAAGGGTGGAGGGCAAAAAACGCGACATAAACATAATGCCAAAATTCCTGAGAAACTTTGCCAAGACCATATTGAAGCCTGTGCAGATGGTTAAGCTAGCCAAAGCAATGATTCCCGGTTGCGTTTTTGCCATAGTATTGGGATTTTGCTTTGACCTCTATTTTGGGTTTCACCTAAATGGCTATCTGTTCTCCTATCTTGGCAGTTTTGGGTTGCCAATGCCATCGGATGGCGCGTTTCTTGACCCACTTGAGCCGTTTGGTCTTGGCAAACTTTTGCTATTAAGTGGGTATGTGGGAATAGGAATGGTTTCCTTTGGGCTTGTGCTGGGAATAATCAACAGCCTTAGGATGGGTGAGAAAAAGCATGTAATCAGTAAGGTTGGCTGGCTGTTGTTTGGCTGGGGCATTGTTCTGTTGGGATTGGCACTTTTAAACCAGGAAAACATAAACCCAATGCAAAACGTGATGGGGATTGTTTACCTTGCATTGATTTTTGCAGGTGTGGGTTTGATGTTTTTTGGCGAAGGGCCCAGGGCCATCATGGAGTTGCCCTCGATAATAAGCCATATACTTTCCTACACCAGGCTTGTGGGCATATTGCTTGCCTCTGTAATACTTGCGCATGTGATTGACGTCATATTCCTTGACTCACTAAACCAGCCAATACCCTTTGTTATCTTGGGGATCGTGATATTGTTTATTGGACACCTTTTCAACATAATCCTGGGGGTTTTTGAGCCTGGAATACAGGGCGCAAGGCTGATTTATGTGGAGTTCTTCTCAAAATTCTACCATGGCAACGGTAGGCCATTTAGGCCTTTTGGAATAAGGAGGAGGTACACTTATGATCAGTATAACACGGAAAAACAATAACAGTGCATAGATTTTTTTAAATGTCCATATATGCTCTCTCTCTTTTTCAAATGGATTTAAAGGGCGCAAATAGCTTTTCAGTTGGTTCTAATCCGGAACCAAGTCTTGAATCTTTTATTTCTTGAATCGATCATGAGGAAAGAAGAGTAGGATTGCAACAAGTGTATTCTACATAACAGGTCATTGAGTATGGCGTGATTTATTTCTGATTTTGATTGAGTATGGTTTGGCACCACACTGTTTAATTTGGATTCCAACAGTGGATTTGGGGCAATAACGGCTGTTATGGATGTATGGCTTGTTCTATGATATGAACTGGCCATGGTTATTGATCCATGATGGATGCGATAAAAGGCTGCCGTAGAGGGGTTTGTGTGGTATATGTCTCACAAACAACAAGTCCAAACTCTAAATATGGTTGAAGCTGACTGCAGATAAAAATGATTGAACTCTCTGTTATGGCCTGTATAATAATCTGATAGGACGAATATAACAGCTGCCTCAACCGCAACATAAACCGGTCATTTATATGGGAACATGCAAACAAAAATACGCCAAACTGGCCGCAGCTGCCGATGTTTGTAAGAAATAAATGTATATGTGGTCGGTCATTGCATCACCAAATAATTGCTCTGAAAATATGTTGATGTGATTCAAAACTAAAGGTAATTGAGTGAGGCTATTGCGTATTACGGGGGGTGGATTCTTTTTTGGACTTTGAGCCGTGGCAGTTGTAATTGATTTGGCCATTCAGGCTGACAAGACCATTCATACCGTTTGTTATATACGTGTTGAGTATATTGTAAAAGTGTTTATCGCCTTAACTTTTAGCATCTAATAACAATAGAAAGATAAAAGAGGTTGTAGACCTAGGGATACCAGATGTTTAAGAATTACCCTTAATTATATCTACATGTGATCCAGATATAAATACATTATTCGATTCGACACAAAAATCCAACGAAGGCGTATAAAATTTAGCGATGATGATTATATTATAGCAGCAGTATCAACTACAGCCACTACATCTAATCATCCAAAACAAATTCCTTACCACTTCAATACTAGTTGTACGCGAAGGTTGTTTTTTGTGATGGTTAGGCTACCAAATACTGATGCTGCTGATGCTGCTGCAAATGTCTCAAATTTGAAGAACTTGATGCATAATCCTGGTGCCTATGTGATTGGTATTTCACCTAGTTGATAGATTGACCGATCCATCGTTCTATCATGTATATAAAGTCCATCCACTGCAACAATATACCATTGGGAAGAGACTCAACCTTTTGAGTTTCTTTGATTGTTAGAATAGTGTGGATAATGGATGAGGTATATGTAATACTTGACACTTTTCAGTAATGATTTTGGGTCTTCACGGATTGCGCTCTCAATACCATATCAAAACAGCTATCTTGACATTGTTATTGCTATATGGAGATTTTTTCACAACATTTGGATACCAATTACATTGGAGGAAATTGTTTGATATGCAGAGTTAACTGTGGGTCCGATACTAATCCAGATTAGATAGGCGAAGGAGAAAAGGCATTGGTGATGCATCAGAGTACATTTTTATCAAATAGTATATGATTGAATGATGGATGGATTTGACCTAAACGAAACAATACAATTGCCCATTACCATTTCAAGGAATTGATGAAAAGGTTTCACAATGTGGATTGCTCAATAGCAACCCTTGATAAACAAACGTATTCTTGGCTCACCTTTACACTTGACTTGTCTATAACACACTATAAAATCTACCTTTTCTTGATGGTTTTTTTTGGGTTATACTTTTGTATTAAATACAAGCTGGAAACATGATTTCGTTTTATAAAAAAAGACAATAGTCTTTCAGAATCTCTCTTGACGAGAGTCCAGAAAAACCATAGAACAAACCATAACATATGTTCCATGAAGGTGTTATGCTGTTTATGGTGTTCTCAAAATATATATGATATACTCATACTAGGGTTTTTCTTGGGTGCACGGAGCCTGTAGCATGGGTTTGACATTTAAAGGGTTATTGTAATTTACCTCAAACATTAATCAAAGACTATATAAGCATCCATTATAAAATGGAACTATAATATGATAATCAAAGGTAAAATTACTAGTATTTTAACAATAGTAATGATATCCACTTTCGTAACGGCGCTCATAGCAGGTCCCACATCATCAAATCTTTTGTCTTCAAGCACTTTAGATGTAATAAATGGATCCATAAATGACAAAAATTACAATAGACATATGGCGTTTGCAACGGCTGAAGGCGGTGGCGATACAGGCGGCGGCGGAGATGAAGGCGGTGGCGATACAGGCGGCGGCGGAGATGAAGGCGG
>JADDOQ010000112.1:3788-7465 GCA_016782315.1 Nitrososphaeraceae archaeon
AACACCTAACCCAACAACACCTAACCCAACAACACCTAACCCAACAACACCTCCACCAGATCAAGTATCTAATTGTAGAACAGTTTTTGGAGACATTATCAATTCATGCAACAATACCCAAATATACAATACTATCATTAATACCCAAATAACTACACGTAACACCGTAACACAAACTGGTGACATAATAATCAATGATAGAACTGGAAGTATAACTACAACACCGAATTGCGCACCTGTAGAACGAGTTGTATCTTTGGGTCCTTCGAGAATGGCAGAAAATGGAATGCGAGTAATCGCAACACTTTCTCCTTGTCATTTGGTTGATGGAACAGTTTTGCTTAATCTACCAACCAACGGAATTCAGCTTGTGGCGGCAAATGTGGTAGCAGGACAACCTGTAAATGCAATAGCTGTCAATAAGCAATTGGTATCTAATTTGGGCAATGGCCAAGGACTCTATTCAGTGGATCTGAATGAGAGAATGTCAGGCACCACCCCAAACAAAGGAACCCAATCTACACTAGGTAACATCAATACGATATTGTTGTGGAATGACGCTGAAAGAAACGTTAATTTCAATGCCGACAACTCTTTGGCATTAAACATTATCAGCCAAAGATAACAACCCATTTTCTTATTTTTTTATTATTGTAAACCTCTACATCAATATATATAAAGATAATATATTCTATGAATCTGGATTTATTGTAAACAATTTATCTAGGCATCTCTTTCACTGTATTATTTTCCTTTTATCTGTGAAGCAATGCACAATGCTCCATCCTTCTTCCAACGGCATAAAATTTTGTATCTGTTTTTTGGTATCTATTTATGTTTATCCCTATCTACATAACTTTGCTCGTATTTGTTCTTCGCTTGTTGCCATGAATTTTATAAGCAGGAACAATTCAAAATTACCTAAAATTATGCTATGCTGCTAAAATGTGTTCTTGTATATCTTTAGATTTCCCAATTGTAGCGTACTTTATCAATCTAAACAAAAACTATTGGGTTGAATGCGATATTGTGTGTGTCATTGACTGCTTTGAAAAAACCAATGTTATCATAAATAATACTTTATAGCATTTGTAAAACAATATGACTGCCTTTTAATATTGAGTATTGTGTTTCTAACCTTTTTTGTTTTGATGCCACTATCAGAATCTATGGCAATGCAGTCCAACTAAAATAGTCTATAACCTTTCAAATTCCGCGCTTTTCCCAATAAAACTATATTTTTATACATGGTCAAATAAAAAATAACTCTTATTATCCATGGTTTAGCCTATTTGTTGTAACTGGCATGGATGATTCCTATATAGGACACAAAAATTTAGAATTGATATCCCATAGTGATCGTTTTAACAAATGGATGTATGAAGAAATATCGCCAGGGTTAAGCGGCGATATACTTGAGGTTGGCAGCGGCATTGGGACATTTTCAGAAAAACTAGTAAATAATTTCCCTACCTCTCACTTAACATTAACTGACGTTTCAGATGAATACATTAAGAAATTAAGGGAAAAATACCAAAACAATAAAAATATTACAACACATAAATTAAATCTAAACAATCAAACAGATTATGAAGGGATTGGATATGGGCAGTTTGACTCCATAATGGCAATTAATGTTTTAGAACATGTAGAAAACGATGAATTTGCCTTGACACAATTGTATAACGTGCTAAAAGATAAAGGAACACTTGTTATTTTGGTTCCATGCCACAAATTTCTGTATAATGTTATTGATAAAAATTTAGGTCACTTTAGGAGATACTCTAGGAAGGATTTATACACAAAGATAAGAAAAACCAAATTTACTATGGACCGGATATTCTACTTTAATGTGTTGGGATTGATAGGGTGGTATTTAAATGGTAACATATTTAAAAAACCTCAGGTGAATGGTACCGGGCTTAGGGTGTTGGATGCACTAGTTCCCCTCTTGAAACATGCAGAGAGGATAACTGGTAAAAGAGCAGGCCTGTCCATTGTATGTTATCTTAGAAAAGGATATTGAAAATATCAAATTGACATAAGGACACTATGAATGTACTATTTTGTCTTGTATAATGTTATGATTCTCCATAAATAATCACCTTTATGATAAAAATCACCTCGACATTTGTTTTTTGTAGATTGATTTACCGATATGTTTCTTTTATACTGGTCTTGTGTAAGTTACATCAACCATAATTATGTTGTTAAAGCGGTGTAAATGGAAACAGGTTGTTTTTATGTAAATTTGTGTTTTATAGTTTTTTATTTAGGTTTTATTATTGGTATAATTAATCGCTTTGGTTTAGTTCCGATTTATTATGTACATTAGTGAAGATTAAAAAAACTTTTTTGTTTATAATCTATAATTCGTTTAACCAATGGATTGTTTTTGAGGTAGTTATGGACACAGTTCAAAATTAAACAATGACCCTAGAATGATACTTTCAAAGTTACCTTTTATACCCTATCTACGCGAGATATCAAAGCAAGATTCTGTAAAATAAACAGACGAAGGACACACGATAAAAAAGGAAAGACAACCTCAAAGGGAAGAAAAAATAATCTGCCAAGCTATAAAGTAACTATTGACAAAACAGAAGAAACGGCATATCATTAATCCAATATGGATACATGGTGAAAGTGTACCTAGTGAAATGGGACATGATACAGCGCAAAGAGATGTGTGTAAAAAAATCGCACTATAAACAGGATACCAGGAAGGACATGGACATAGCCGAATTGTTTACGAGATTGTCATAATATTTCTACCCAAAAGATAAACAATGTATTTGACAATTTTCCAAAAGATAGGAAAGATTTTCTTAAATAAAGCCTGCTACTTACAAAACAAGATAAATAACGACTGGTAAGT
Source organism: Nitrososphaeraceae archaeon (assembly GCA_016782315.1). Taxonomy (GTDB): domain Archaea; phylum Thermoproteota; class Nitrososphaeria; order Nitrososphaerales; family Nitrososphaeraceae; genus Nitrosocosmicus. The sequence continues at coordinate 6,667 of JADDOQ010000112.1, forward strand.
AGAAAAAAAGAATAACGTGAACCATGCTTAAGAAAAGTCACAGGGCATACAAATCAGAATCGCGAATAATCCCAATAGCAGCTAAAAGTAAACTAAAACAAAATAACTGCATGTTGGATCTGTTAGGGCTTTAGCAATCCTGTATAAAATCGCAGTTAGTTAAAGCAACTTTGAAAATGGGTTATGCTTGTGCTTGATTTTTTAATTGTGCAATATTGTGTATTTAATTGGCCGAATTTAAGGAAAACTTATAAGATGTAAATCTTGAATTTTTTTGTTTGCTGTCATCTCATTCTGGCAATGCTAGGCTGATCTTTTTGGTATTTGCTTTTTTCTTTCTTGTTAATATTGTCAGTAGCGGGGGGCATCTTGATCATTGGGACGGGATGGAGGCGTTTTTTGTCACTGAGAGCATGGTGTTAAAGCATACCGCAAAGTTAGATCCCTCAGTACCCAGTGTTAAAGAGAATAATTTCAATGCAACTTATACCGTATATGCTAACAAATTTTTACAAACAGGAATGGCACCGGATATAAATAAAACGTCACTAGAGCCTGTATACACGGTTAGATCATTGTTGTTGTCTGCCTCTGCAGTTCCATTTTACTATTCATCTTTGCTCCTTTCAATTCCGCCGATAGCTGTTATTGGTCTTTTTGTAAATTCGTTGTTTATCTCACTTGTTTGTGTCATAGTGTTCTGTTTTTCCTTGGACCTTCATGGATCCAAAAAAGTGGCATTTCTGCTTAGTGTTATAATTGGTGTTTGCTCCTTTCTTTGGCCATATAATACCACATT
>JADDOQ010000014.1 GCA_016782315.1 Nitrososphaeraceae archaeon
AGTTACATTCCTTATTGTGACTTTATTAGAAATACTATAATTACAAATTCCTCATATTTATACCAATTTCCAATTTAGCTTAATTACTATCTATTGATTATTCATGAATTCCAAATGCCTTTTTCAATAAACAATCTTTTTTTATGGAATTAGATAATACCATGTGTTGTATTTGTATTGGTACCATAATTAACAATTATAACAATTATAACAATAATAATCATGTTCAATGCAGTAGGAAGGATCTGCCATCTGAGATTTATAATGGGATATTCCAACCTTTCTTTATGCATTCTTATTCATAATAATATGGTTGGGATTGGAAAACCTCTATCTGCTTTTTATTACGTTATGTAGACATCATAGATATCTGAAATACATCTTATTATGGACTATTGTCTTATTTTCTAATATTTTTAAATCAGTTAATTAATTTAATCCAAATTAATTTGGAAAGACCTGTCTACATACCTTGCGTAATTAGGTTTAATAATTTTATTTTATTTAATTTTTTTAAACAATGTATTGAGAATAGACAAACAAACTGAATAACATAGTAAAAGTAATTAACAATACTTGTAAAATGTCTCTATGAGCGTTTAACATTATAAAATCACGTAAAAGAAAGGTTGTAACTAAAAAGATATTTCAATACAAAATAAATTAATTGAAATTAAATAGTCTTATAATCCGACAATGGTTTTGCAACATTTTTTTTCATTGCCCACTACAAGAGATGCATTTAGTGTCTAATGCATTTGAATATGTTTATCTATTATCATCATCCTTTGTTGATTATCATAAAAACATGTTTAATATCCATAAACTTGGCAGTAATAGTTTCAAATTTCCTTTTACAAAAGATGCCTTCACTTTATACAAACATGTGACAAAACAATATAAAGACAATGTAGTCCTTGATTATGTTAGGCAATTTATTCCAAATGAAATAAAGATGAGGATGCAAATGGAAACCAGCAATTACGCGACTAGTAGTAACAGTCATAGCAAAACAAAAAATGATTCTCTGATGCTGCTCCTGCATTGGTTCAAAAACGATTTTATGAGATGGATGAACAATAACCAAATTTGTGACAGCTGTAAAACACCGTGGATTTTCAACAAATAAATGGCAAATCTTGGAAGTTAAGGGCTGTTGAGCATTACGTATGCCCCATTTGCAAATCATGTCTGGTATTTTCAAGATATGGAGAGATAAAGGAGATAGCAGACACTAGAATAGGAAGATGCAGTGAATGGTCCATGCTGTTTGGGGCTGTACTGAATTCCCTATCAATAGAAACAGTGCTCGTGCATGACTTTCTAAACCATTGCTGGAACGAATCACTCATAGATGGCAAATGGACGCATATAGACTCAACTTTAGAATACCCCATTTCAGTTGGTCATTTTGATTATTATGAGAAAAACTGGGGGAAAAAGTATATTTATGTTTTAGCGTTTTCAGATTCAAATGTAGAAGATGTTACTATGAGTTATACACAAAAAAGACATAACGTCCAACAAACAAGATATAAACTCAAAATAGACAACATTATGGATACTTTTAAAGAATACTATTTGAGTATCTAAAGTAGAGGCATTTCTCTTCTTTTTACAGCGTTTCTTTCCAAAATAATAATAAAACGTTAGTCAAATTTTGGACACTTGACTTTATTTGATAAACTATTAATTGACATCTTAATTTAATTAGGATGCATCTATGCATATATAAAAATGTCTCTTTGGATATAGTTTTAGAGATACATAGAATCGATGAGAAATCAAAATTACCAGTAATAAAGATCATTGGGTTTAAAAACTTAAACTTTTACAATATTTTAATTTAGAGTTACAGAGTACAATTTCCCCCCTCCCCATGATTCATTGTTTAATTGGAAAAACCAACCTAATATAATTAAAGCATAGTGCATTTATTGGCATCGGCCCTCTACACATTCCACCTTTTTATTAATTGAGATAATTTTCAAATCTTCAAACGAAATGGTTCGATCTACAATACCAATAGTTTCGATTTCAGACAGACTAATTCATTATATACATTTTCAATATCGTTGGTTAATTAATACTTCCAGCATGAGATTGTTTAACCTAAAGATCATTTTTAATGTCAATAAACATTATGACCTCAGGTTTACTATATGAAACAAATGAGAAAAATATTGAATCACTATATTAAAATAATGTCTCTCTCCAATCAGTATATGTCACAAGCGGAATGGTTTACCACCTATTTACAGTATGAAACTCTAAAAGAAATGCTAAATGTTATACTCTACACCTCGCAGTCTTTTATGAGTATAACGCCTTTACTTTATAATATAACATATCAAAATAAGGAAATACTATTCATCCATACCGGCATAGTGGGTGGAGTAGTCGCTCACTATTATGTATTTGAAGAGAAACCAAACAAGAAATTTATTGAATTAAATAAAATGACTGGTAACTACAATTTTGTAGACGGTGTTGGTACTAATCCTCAATCTATTTACATCCCCATCATAAAATTGGTAAAGTCTACATTGATGTTTCCTATAGACACATAGTAACGAAATCAATTAATATCTTGCATCAAATACACATTATTACTATAAACGCAAAATCTTTATATAAATAACAGATAAACCATCGTCTTTTCATTTATCTACATTATTTTAATTCGACTATTTCAACCATTTTATACAGCGGTCATGTTATAATATCCTTTGTCTCGATTGTCATATTAACCGTTTTGTTAAAATACTTCCTATAACACTTCAGTAAATCCCTATTGCATTATCTTTTATATTTCATATATGTAGTAACATAGTGTAGAAAGATTTGCAAGAAAAACAACATTGGCAAAATAACTGAATGGATTATGATGTAAGATCTCTTTGAAAGATTAAACAATATATCTCAAAACAATTACTAACAATCACATTAACTAAAAATATAATACAATTCAGAAACCAGATCACGGATAAAAAATAAAAAGAAATAGGGCATAAAAAGTTAATTAAGGTTACAGTAAACTTGAGAATATACTATAGCATCCGATTCAAAAACCACTGCAGTCACTTTCCCTCCATTAGAGACACCCTTAAATGATTGGTATTGTCGTCATAATTAATGAACCATTTCTCAGACTTTTTTCTGTTCCAACTCCATGCTTCTGTATCCTTTACCTTGTAGGTCACAAATGATTTAGGATCAATGACAATAATTTTTTTTAGGGTTCTTTTAGACGGATTCTTTATTGGATGTATATCATAATTATTCATTTCTAATCAACCACCTCATAAAACGTTATTTTGCCATCGGATAGTTTTTCTACCCCATAGACATTATCTTGATATTCTATATGGTAAACCTCACCTTCGTCAAGGTTTTCAATATCAACATCAATGAAATCTTTTGCTCCGGAAGTCATTACTTTAACTTTAGATGAATGTACTAGTTCTGCCATTTTTTCAGAACTATCCATATTCATGTTATCTACACTACCAGTATTAGATGGAGGTATCGTCTTTACATTTTCTTCTCCTGGCTCATTGCTTGACATATCTCGTTGTAACCGTATTTGGCTTATAAGTGTGATTCATCCAGCTCTTCACAATTACAAATAATTTTTATTTGTTATATGAAAAATTAAAAGGTGAAATTTGCATGATGGAATATGAAAGCAATAGGCAAATCCTTTATGCCATTTTCGTGATTAGATGTATACACAACATAAAAAAAATACTAATCACGATGTTATTTTTGAATTTATTGTATATGTTCCTATTTTAAGGTAACGGCAGTATATACTCATTATTTTATTGTGCCCTATTAACCATTTCAGTCATTAATAGTTATTTGCCAAAAACAAAATTTAGAATAAGTCCCATAAACCTATTCTGATATCGCAATATTACCTATAGTGTATAGCAGATTTTCAATTGGTACTGCATGAATTTTTTTTTGATTACACAATAGACATAACATGTGTTTAGTGAAATATCCATTGTAGTTTAATAAAAAACTCGTATACAAAATCTTTGTTATCAGTGCCTATCAGGTATTTTTTGAATAAATATTATCCTTCTAAACTATATGGCATGGTTAAACCAACAACTTTATATTTACTTTTTAATCAAATTAGTAAAAAAACGTATTTATATAATTTTTTTAAAGCTTTTAAATATCGAGTTCTACTATTGATTGGCCAGCTATAATAAAGAAGGAAGCAAGAGGTTTAAACGGTGAGGCACTAGGTGAAGTAAAAGAAGTAAATGACACCGAGGTTACAATTGAAAGGGTTTAATTGATAAGTCAACATTATGCATCCCTAAGGAGTTAGTGAAAGATTATGACGGTCATACTCTGAGATTTAAATAACCGAAGAGGATGTAAAGAATCGTTTTGCAAAGGATAAGCCAAATCCATAAAACAACATGTTGTATCATATTGCAATAATTTTTAGTAATAATTCTGGACTTGTAGAACATTTATGAATGTAAAAGGTTTTTATCATCCAAACAAAGCAATACACAGAACGTAAAGCAATAAAAAAGAATATCTAAAAAACAAAGACTAGAAAAATTTTGCATGGACGAGATCCAGTTTATTTAGGTTTCACATTAAACCGAAAATTAAGTTAAAAATTGATTTATCTTTTTAGAAATATCAATTTGGCTGTAAGTTTTTGTATAAGGTTATAACTTTTACTGATCATTAGAGTACGTGGGCAGAGGCCGAAATATTATGAGTATGGGATATTATATTCTCAGGGTTATTATGGATTATAGAAAGAGGCGAAATAGGTCTATGAGATAATCAATAATTCTATTAGAATAAACTTTAAAAGTTATTATTTGGTTTTCTGATTATTATTAAATAAATTTATCTTCTCAACCAAACTACATCTATATAAGCTACAGACTATACTAATAATGTAATGAACAAGTCAATAACAATATTTACATCAATAGTAATAGCTTTTGCGCTTTTAGTGGCCTACTCAAATGTTGGAGCACAAGTATTTGCTCAGAACCAAACATCTGGTCAAAACCAAACTTTAGCAACCCTGACATGACAAGCTCAATCTGAAACAGTAAATCAAACTACCATTCCAGCACAACAAACATCGGTCACAGTTAACCAGACACAAGAACCAGCTGGTAACCAAGCCCAATTAATGCCGCTTGAAAATCAAACAGTACAACAACAATTACCTTCCCTATCAGGTTTAGAAAATAAAACAATGGTACAACCTATAGGCCCTGCAATCACAACAATAGTAAATCAAACCACTGTACCATTTAATCAGACAACTATAGAAACAGGAAACAGTACAACATCACCACAACAACAACAACAACAACAAAACCAAACTGCACAGCAACCACCACAACAACAACAACAACAAAACCAAACTGCACAGCAACCACCACAACAACAACAACAACAAAACCAAACTGCACAGCAACCACCACAACAACAAAACCAAACTGCACAGCAACCACAGGGACCATTAGAACAGTTGGGTGAATCTGTCGGCAGCCTTATGGGCGGACAATAAATAGAAATTTTTACATAATCCAAACATTTTTTAAATTTATATAAATTATTATTGTCACTTATTTTGTTTTAATATATCGTCATTTCTTAATTTAAAGAGAATGTTACAACCAATAACATGATTATTTTGTTATGCGGCATTAGACCTGTTTAAATTTTATATGAAAGCACAAAACAGATACTCAGTCTTAAAAATTAGTGAACTAACCGATTTTGAAATGGAGTATTATTCTCGGTACGGGTCTAGACTTTATATCGCCCTCTGGATTATTGAAGGTTTAAACCTTTCAGATCCCGAGTATTATATACGTAATACTAGCTATAGCTCTTTATGTTATTTCTAACCAAATAAGTTAATCTTATAACGTCTGCAGCGCAATAGATAACAGGTCTACCATAATCAGTTGTCCTGCATGTAGGCAACCCAGTAACTGTCTATCACCCTGTTGCAACACATACCAATGTTAGCATGAAACCAGTGGACAACTCTATTTCTAAAATAATCGCATGTATGGTTGAAATGCCCCTATAGAGGTATTTTGATGTGTGTAGAATCGATTAACTTACAATGAAAGGGTCTTGCAATAACACATGGTTACAATATTATTGCAAGACCCTGAATCACATATCCCAGTTGCCTGTTATAGTAAGATATAGATATATCTATAAAACTTAAAGTTTTTATTTAAATCTTATAGGTTCATGACAGAATTGATAAATAGTAAACATCAACTTAAACCCAACAACTGATTTATCCAACGGAGGGTTCAACAGAACATGTTTTACTCTATTATTTTAACTTCCAAGATAACAATCCCTCATCATAACATCCTATAAAAAAGTAAGTTCTTATACCATAAGAACTATATATATAAAGATGAATAAATATGCAAAATTCATAGTTACTGCAAATGATATGACTGCAGTATTGCCAGTAAACACAATTAATGAAATTTTTGGAGAGGTGAAACAATAATATGGAAAAAGTATTTTCAATGTTAAAGTCATTTACTGAAGACAATGGCAAGCTAAAATTCTGCATAACTTGCGGTAACCGGGCTACAAGCGAAGCACTATTTGCTGTAGGTGACGGTGCGATATTAGTAGAAAAATACTGCGATACATGTGCAGAGAAGGAAGCCAAATAACATTTTTTCAACAATACAAACTAGAATCCGAAATATACTGCAATATTTTGATCTAGCGTTTTGATCCCAATATTGCCCTTTGACTAATATAAAAAAATTTATTTTGCCAACCATTTTATTAACCCATTAATTTATAATTTAAGACAAAGGTAAAGTTAAATAATAATCATTTGAAAGATCAGCACATTTGGTTTATTAAGCATTTTAAAATCTTGGTTTTCCTCTTAATCAATTATATTAATCTTACCCTTATGATGGTTATTCTATAAATGAAAGTTAGGTTAGAAGATGGATTTGATATACAATATGACGAATATGGAAACAAGGATAAACCAATTCACATACTGTTTATTCATGGTCTTGGGTCATCATCCATTGTATGGCGCGACATACCACAAGCTTTATCAGAAAATTTTCACACTATAGCCGTTGATTTAATAGGTTTTGGTGGCAGTGACAAACCGGATTTAAATTATACCATAAGTTATTTTTCCCATTTCATCAAAAGTTTCCTTAGACAAATAGGAATAAAAAACTCAGACAAGATAGTTATAATAGGTCATTCCTTGGGGGGCTATATAGCAGTGGAATATGCCATAGAAAACAAGGAACAGATTGAAAAACTGGTATTGATAGATTCGTCAGGCATGCTAAATCGACCTACTGCCCTACTGGAACAATATCTAAACGCCGCAACAGAAACCGATCCTAATCTAAGGCGTATAAAACTAAAAAATGTATTTGAGAGTTTATTAGCGCAATCATTTAGACTCCTGCCCATTCTTGTAGATCTGTTTATCTCAGTAATTGAAAAACCTGGGGCCAAACATGCATTTGAATCTGCCTTTAAAAACAGTACAACAACATCTATCACTCCAGAAAGGTTAGAGAAAATAAAAAATATCCCATGTCTTATAATATGGGGAGAAAAAGATAATCTCATACCCACAAATCATATCAACAAATTCAAAGAAATTCTCAAAAATGCTGAAGTTGTCATAATAGCCGATGCGGGCCATTCACCATTTGTAGAAAAAACAGCTATTGTCTATCACAAGTTATTTTCTTTCTTAACCAATAATTCACATACCACATAGTAAATATATCTTAATTGTTTTGAGGATACTGCTTACATTCTTTTTTAAATATTATTGTATTTTTTATGGCTTGGATCAGTAAAAAAATAGTTCTGTTGAACCTTCCGTTGCTTAAAACAGTTGTTGGGCGCAAAACCAATCTTTTGGCGAATCGGAAGAACAAAACTATTTGTTCCTTGTTTGGATTAGTAGGGGTTGCTTTAGCCAAAAACTCTTTTGCTAGTTCATCGGGCCTTGTTAATGTCTCCAAAAAAGTTCTCAATATCTTTCTTTCCCCTTTTTTTGGTTGCCCTTTTCTATTGCAACAAAACAAAGCAGGTAAACTTCCTATCGGATTACGTTGTACACTACGTTGTAGACTACATTATAGAATTATATGACACATATATAAGATTCAGCGATAGATATACTTAAGGTGAATTCTTATAAGTCCAGTATACCTAGAGCTACATGCGTTCTCCAATTCAATTGTAACAATATCATAATACCATGAAGTTTTATATAATTTAGTTTGATGGCATTCGAATCGGCGTAGTAGTCTTTCCGCAGGAATCTTGATTTTCTATAAAGATTATGTGCAAGGATGCAAACTGTGCAAATAACGTAACCAATGGCCAAAATGCCAATTGCTGATCCCACCACCGCAGGTTAAACCACTCCAATGTCTCATGCAGGAAAAGTCGATGAGTTTATGCATGCAGCGATAATGCAAGCAGTTTATAGATTGTTGTACAAAACCCAAACTTTAGGCTCTCTTTCACCCCTTTGGTGTTGAGGATGGGTGCCTGTTTTTTGGCTGTACCAATTTCCGATATGGCAAAATTGTCTGCAAACAAAATTTTATGGCGCCAAGGAAAATCTATTCTGGGAGGGCTTGTCGGTAGATTTTCTGTTGCATGTGTCCCATCACCTCCATAGCTACAGCATCAGCATGATTCCAGTCTTCACAATAAGGTCGGTTGCCATCCTTTAAAAAAATATTTTGTAACCTGGAAATTTTCTTGGATAATATAACCTTTCCCTATGTCAGCCAACCATTGGAGTAGGATAGAGTTTCTTTTTGTTGTGAGGCATACAATTTTTTAAAGCATCCAATCACTTGTCGATGTCATTGAAGGGCCAGCATCTGAATAAAACTCAATTTGATGGCATGCGGGAAATTTGGATTCAATGGAGATATGGAAGCAATAAAGTCCAGATTGACTGCCTCTTTATCCCATTATCCCCAATAAAACAGGATTATGCGGTTATTTATAAAACATATATATTAATTTAATTTTCATCAAATGATTTCATGGGTTTTGTCACAATCTCAATGTCTGATGTAAGGAAAGGACAGAGAGTAGTTATTGTCTAACGGTGTGAAACCAATCACAACCAAAATTACCCATCATTGCAAACTGGACAGTTGGTTATCGATAAAAACCCTCAAGGACAAGGCCATGGGTAAGATATCCCGATTGGTGTTTAAAAGGGGCCTTAGAACACCCCGAAGGGATTGGATGTGGATTCCGGGTTCCTAATGCTATGCCTGAATCAAGATGATTCTGCCTTTGATGTAATTTGATGGAGTTAACTAAGCAAGAAAAAAGATCGGAAAAATCCACTCATGCATTTACCGATACCGATGGAGTTTTTTTTGTCAATACCAACAACAACCATTTATCCCATTTTTTAACAACCAAAAACATCACTTGAATAGTGAACAGAATCCAAAATCATATTAATTATCCGTTTATTTTGATGTTTTTAAAACCAATACCACACATTCTAATGTATACATATAATCAATTGGCAAATAGACATCCATTTAAAACAAAGAGGATATTTTATTAAGCAGATTACAATAAATCAATTATGTACGAAAACCAAAAGGTGAAATGTACTTCTTGCGGTACAATGTTCATATCTGAAACTAATGCTACATTGTGTCCCTCTTGTTCAAAGAAAGTTGATAATATAGGCTAAATACAATAGTTTTTGCATAAGTAATAGATCACACATAAAAGAATTCTCACTTAATTTTTTTATTTGTAGGCCGAATAATCAGATTTTAGACAGATAAGCCGTACTTCCAATCATTTTTTTCCATGTGGATTATAAACGATATTAAACTATCTTTCAGTATTTCCATGATTTTTTGGCCTTTTTCAACAGATGCTTTTTTTGGAGCACCTGTGGCACCAGTGTCTGTTAACTCATTGAATTTCCAATATATCCTAATGTCATCATTGGGCAAATTTGGAATAACTTGTTTTGGGGCATAGTTTGTATCAACTAAATCAGGCCTAACCGATAGCATTGCGGAGGTTTCAGCTTCACCACCATGTCCAAGCCCTTGCCACACTTCAAAAAGACGTTTATCTTTTTGGCCAACAAGTGACCACCATGACTCCAAACAGGCTATCACCACATCATCATTCTCATCTTTTACCTTTCTTGACGCAATTTCAATAGGGGCAATGTTTCCGTCATGTCCATTAATAACAAGTATTTTTCTTACACCATTTTTTATAAGGCTGAGAAAAATATCCTCTATTATCGATATCATTGTTGAAGGCTTTATGCTCATAGTCATTTGAAAGTCATTATGATGGGAGCTAACCCCATATGGAATAACAGGAAGTAAAATGAGGTTATTTCGAATAGATCTCGCATTGTCGTTTTTTGATAAGTCATATATTACATTTTCAAAAAGTTTCACAGGAAAGATAAAATCAGAGCCAAATGGCATATGATCTCCATGGTTTTCACATGCACCTATCACAAGAATTGCAATAGTTTTGTCCGTGATTGTTTCTTTAACCTGAATTGCATTCATCTCTTCTAATAAACAGTTGTTTATGGGATTAGCCATATTGGTTTTTAGAGCATCTTTGGTTTATACTTTAGAGTGCGAATTAAACCAAAGCATGATTGATAATTTTAAATCTGTTTGTTTTGTAGTAACTGTCTTCATGGCATTATCACTATATGCTGTGCATTATACCCTGCATACAGATCAATAACAAAAGTAGTTTGACTAACAATTCCCCAAAGAAGCACAACAAGATTTGGATAAAGCCACATTCTATGAACATACAGAAAAACATTTCAGTAGCAACGTCTTTTGATAAGCATATCATCCATTACATTCTTAGATACTAAAATAGTTAATGATACTTTTTATGAAATCATCAGAAAATTACAATAAAATTAAAATGGGTTTAATTAGGAAAACATCATCAAAGACCCCTAATCATGATGTTTTACTGAATCCCAATACAACAATCTCTTAAATAAAATCAATATTTTGAGTGATAAATGACTCCAACAAATCCTAAACATATTGCGGATGCAATAAAACTATAAATTTTGTTGATTTGAGTAAATAAAAAAACCGGGATGTCATGTAAAACATAATCAAATACCAAATGGCCAGTCAAAAACCCAAATAACGATAAAAATTTGTTTTTAATGATAATTTTATCCTAGTGGGCACCTTAGCAAAACATTTTGCCAACCCAATACCTAAGACTATAAGAAATAATATATGAAAGCCGCAGTGTTCCGATCGCATAATAGAGACCCAAACAAGGTTGTAAAAATCGAGGAGATTGATGTCCCAAAAATCGACCCAAATGAAGTATTAATAAAAGTTGAGGCAGCCTCTTACAACTACGATGATCTGTGGGCCATCTGGGGAGAGCCGATAAAAGTCCCCATGCCCCATATCTCTGGCACTGATATTGCAGGAACGATAGCAGAAGTGGGTGAAAACGTGACATCCCTAAAAAAAGGGGACAGGGTTGTTTCACACGCAAACTTAAGTTGCAGGGTTTGCTCACTTTGCACCTCTGGCAGGGAATATGATTGCGAAAAAAGGCAGGTTTGGGGTTTCCAAACAGGTCCTTTATGGGGCGGATATTGTCAATATACGCATTTGCCAGAAGTAAATGTGGCAAAAATTGACGATAACCTGTCTTTTGAGGCCGCTGCCTCAATTTCCATGGTTGGAATGACTGCATGGCACATGCTCGTAGGACGAGCCAACATCAAACCAGGCCAAACAGTATTGGTAATGGGTGGAACTAGTGGAGTCGGCATAGTCGGAATACAAATTGCAAAACTTTACAATTGCAATGTAATTGCCACCGCAGGGAACAAAGAAAAAATGGAAAAATGTTTGGAGCTTGGGGCCGATAATGTTGTCAACCACAGAGAAGAAAATTGGTACAAGGAGGTTAGAAAACTGACAAACAAGAAAGGTGTAGATGTGGTATTTGAGCATATAGGGAAATCAGTATTTCCACAAGTAGTACCATTGTTAAAGATGGGTGGGACACTTGTTTCCACAGGTTCCACATCAGGGTACGACTCTACAATAGATTTGAGGTATCTTTTCTTTAAAGGGATAACCCTAATGGGTGCGACACAGGGAACAAAAGCCGAACTTGAAGAGGTGTTGTATTGGACCTCCAAAAGGAAAATCAAACCGTTGATAAATGTAGTATTGCCTTTTAGTGATATGGTCAAAGGGCACATAATGATGATCAACGGTGAACAAATAGGAAAATTAATCACAACCCCTCAAAAAGTTTGAATCAAAACCTAATGCACACGCAAAAGCACAGAACAATTAATTTTGTTATCGGATTTTCATCTGAATTCTGATTTTTCTTTGTTTCTGCAGAATTCCCATAGAATTTAAATTGAAAATACTTGATTATTCGCCATATCAAAGGAAAACATGAAGAAAGCCGAATGCAACTGGTTCGATCACAGGTATTTTTTTTGTTAATGCGTAGACAACAATCAAAAACAACCTAGTCAACTCCTTCCAAGTTAATTGATTATTACAATTAATTCCCATTTACACTCATATGAATAGGACAAATCGTTATTGGCATAACGATTGATAGAAAGGTAGATAGCATAAGGCATCATAACGCCTTTTCTGCATGTTAAAAACAAACCTTAGGAGGACAATACAATAATTTTACCGTCGTCTAAAATATCTTTTTTTGAATCTTTTTTTTCTATTGTTAGAGGATTACAGTTTTTTAAAAACGGACATCTGATGCATTTCCACTCCTCTGCCACCTTCGGAAGTTCCAAAGGGTTTTTGGAGTTTAGGGCCGCCCTTAGTATGGAAACACGCATGCGGATTTCATCCTTTAGTAGTTCACGTATATCAGAGTCTTTCTCCAAAATCACAGTCCAGGTCTCAAGTTCTGGAAGTTTGTTTTCTCCGGTTTCATTATTAACTAAAGGAGAAAAAAAATAATCGCCTTTTTCATCCCTTTTTATCCATTGGAGCTTTCTATTAGAAGCATAACGTATGCATAAAACGCCTGCATCAAATCCGGATATTATAAGATAGTATAAAAGCTGGCGCAGGTATCCCTTGAATTTTGGGTTTTCAGGCGTCAATCTCTCAAAACTTTTAGTATCCTTGAATTCCACAATCAGGTTTTTTTGTTGCTGTTGCTGTTGCTGTTGCTGTTGCTCATTTGAATCTGATGGCGAAACGGACAAAAGATCGGGCCTAGCTATCAAGTCATCTTCAAAAAAAAGCTCATGCTGTCCAACTCCAATGTCTGCCAGGTCTACCAATACATGTTCAGAAGATTCACCTCTAACGAAATTATCGATATCATCATCTGTAAATTCATAGTCTTTTATCACTCTTGCATAGTAGGCTTTACGTAAGCAGGAACCCCACAGAATATCGGAAACATGGATTTTATCATCTATGTTTCTTCTATGTGAGTTATAATGCTCTTTCAAATTTGATCGCAATATATTGATAAAAGTAGAATCTTTGGAAATTAGAATTGGCATCTGTATATCCTAATAGATTACTTAATCAACCTATTAAAATATTGGACATTAAAAAAAGGTCTCTAAAATAGTTTATTTTAAATAATGTATATATTATGCACATCTGAAAGATGCTATAGTTAATTCATTTAGACAAAACAAAATAATAGCCAAATTTTTAGCAGATGTAGTAGGACAATAGGAATTAGTATATGATTTAGGTAAACTAACGAAAAAGTATTTCGGCAAAGAACTAGAAATTCTTTGGCCTATAAGAATAAGTCGCCTAACGATTCTATGTCATCATTTTTGCTTAAAATTTTAGATTTGCGAATATTTATCATGCTTTGTCTTGTTTGATCGTGTAATAATACAACAACATTTAGTTGATTAAAAAGTAATGCAATTAAATCCAGAGACTAACAAATTCATGTGAAATCGCCTTATCTTTTTTTTATATCCATTTTCATCCATTTTATTGCGATTTTAATGTTCATTGCAATGACAACAGGAAAGCAGTGTTTATTTTATAACGGTCATTGTTATGAATACATTAACCCTTAACAAAAGAATAGATAAACACAGGCTTTATGTCGGCGGGGGTTTTTGTACATTATAATTTATCTAAAATAATCTTTTTTTGTAGTAATAAAAAGGAATCTTAATATTCTTATGCTAGTTGAACTTGTTTATGGAAAAACACAGACCGTTAGGAGTTACCATTATCGCGATACTTGCCATCTTAGGTGGAATAGGACTTCTTTTTAGTGGTTTCACAGCGTTTGCGCTGTTACCAGTGGTTGGCATAATTGTTGGCGGGTTACTTGTTGTAATCGGATTAGCATATTTTGTCATGGCGTATGGACTTTGGAAAGGAAAAGGATGGGCCTGGAGAATCACTTTGATACTATCGGCAATAGGTATTATTGTAGGAATTGGATCAATTGCAGTTGGAAACGTTGGAGCGTTAGTACACATATTAATCAACGCCATAGTTATCTATTACCTGTATAGGCCAAAAGTCAAGGCTTATTTTGGCAAATAGTGCAATTATAAGGAGAAATACAAAATCCTTTTAATTTTTTTTATGTTTGTAAAAATACAAAGACTGAATTTTATAGGTTTTTAAGATAAATACAAAATCAGATAAAAAACAAATTCTTTACTGCTGCGACCAGGTTAACCATAAAGATGTAACACGTAATTAAGGTATATCATGATTATTCAATAAATAAAAAACCATGATTCAATACAGTATATAGTATATATTGTTGACGAGCTTGAAAAAACACATAATTTATCAAAAAACAGGTTTTTTTAATGACTGTGCATAATAATCAATAAAACGGAATATTATTTGAATCGGATGGGATGGTTAAAAGATAATTTCATGCGGCATAATGCATTTGCATTAAGCCACTTTTAAAAGTATTTGAACCCAATAACTGTAGAATTAAGTGTTTTTCTATAACTTTGTACAAAGGTATCCCATTTCCGAGAATTACAGATGTATGGACAATATGATTTCGTTAACCAAGTTAGTGTTTATCAATATGGAAATTATGTCCTAGCTCTCTCCCACCCCACCAGCCAAATATTCTTACTATATAGAGTAACTAATTCTTTTACAATTCTATAATATTGTCCACAATTTCCAATTCCCTTTTCTTCCTGTCTAAGACAGGGTTTTTCGGAAATACAATGCATCTCTTTTCTTTAAATGGATCCTCTTCTAATTTCAAAGATCATTCTTCCCATGATAACAGTGTCTATTGAATCATAAAATCGGCTATATCCATGATCTTCATCTGAGAACACCAACTTACATCCCCATTCCCTCTCGCCATGCATCCGTCAAGGCTTATGCTAAGAACAGTTTTATTTTTCTCATTAAACAACATCTTGATATTGTAAAATCAAAACCCAATAATTATTTTAAATATGGAAGTATTCAACAAAAAACAGGTTTAGCATATTTGTGATATAGGCTATAATCCAATTGCAAAAATTGCAGATATTGCAAATTCAGGTTCCTAATCCTAATTTTCAAGGTATTCATTTACGAAGAGCCATTGCAATGGTGGATAAACATATCTTTCGAGGAAAGGGGTAGTTATCTAAGGCTGCATGGTGAATAAGAATCCAAATATGGTCGGACGTATTTGTATGCTCCTCTCCATTGCCTTTGTTTTATGTTCCAAACAAGTGTATTCATTGCAAACCTTTTTTTATCTTGATAAGATGACTTATCCATATAATCAGGTTAAACCTGGTTATTCACGTTATCTGCATCCATAACAATAAAGACTATTTTTAAAACATATCATTGGATTTAACGTTATCAAGCACATATCAATTCAAAAACTATGATAAGCAATGGACAGTACAGAATATGTAGAATCCATATACCCAGTTGTGTCCATGTTCAATTTAAAAATGTAAAAAGAGCGTCATATAGAAAGCAATGCATATTGTAGTGTACCGGGTCCGCTATACTACAAAAGATGGATTTGAATTCAAGTATTTTTTGTTTTTTTTGTTGACTAATCCCGTTTTTTAAAGAGAGCGCAAGATATTGAGTGCGGAGCCTGCTTTGAACCACTCTATTTGGGATTCGTTATAGGAGTGGTGCAGAGTTATTTCCTCTATTCCATCCTTGTGGTGTAGAATACAGTTAACAGCACTGCTGGGTGCGAATTTATCTAGGCCAATTATACTAATTCTGTCATCTTCCATAATTTTATCATAATCTAATGGATCTTCAAATGTTAGTGCCAATACTCCCTGTTTTTTGAGATTGGTTTCGTGTATTCGTGCAAAACTTTTTGCAACGACTGCTGCACATCCCAGGTACCTGGGGGTCATAGCAGCGTGTTCTCTGCTGCTTCCCTCTCCATAATTAGTGTCTCCTATTATAATCCATTTTAGGCCCCTTTCTTTGTAATCTCTGGCAATGTGGGCAAATGATTCGACTTTTGAGTTGAGAGCATTTTTGCCAATTCCCACTTTGCCATCTTGATAAGCATTTACCCCACCAAGAAGTAAGTTGTCACTTAGTTTGTCTAAATGCCCCCTATACATTAACCAAGGTCCGGCTGGTGAAATATGGTCTGTTGTGCATTTTCCTTTTACTTTTGCCAATATTGGCAGTTTATCAAAATCCTTGCCGTCCCATTTTTCAAATGGTTGGAGTAATTGCAACCTGCTACTGTTCTTGTTAACCATTATTTCAATTCGGTCTGGGTCCCCAGACGGTGGAACATATGTGTCAAGTGTTTCTTTAAAGCCATTTACGGGAACCTCGGGTGCTAATTGAGGCGGATTTAGCTTAAATTCAGTCCCATCACTAGCAACCAATGTGTCTGTAATGGGATTGAATGAAAGCCTTCCAGCTAATGCCATAGCCGTAACAAGCTCGGGGCTGCCGATAAAATTCATGGTGTCTCGACTTCCATCATTTCTACCTGGAAAGTTTCTGTTATAGGATGTAACAATTGTATTGGGTTCACCTTTCTTTAACTCAGGTCTGTTCCATTGACCTATGCAAGGACCACACGCATTTGCCAGCACATTTGCACCAATGTCCTTGAGCAGCTGCATCTGTCCATCCCTTTCGATTGTGGCTCGAACCTTTTCAGAACCAGGTGTGACTTGTAATGGAGTTTTAGTTTTAATCCCTTTTTCTCGGGCTTGTTTAGCTATGTCTGCCGCACGCGACATATCCTCATAAGAAGAATTTGTACAGCTTCCAATAAGGCTAACCGAAATTTTGTCCAGATACTTGTTGTTTTTCAGGTCTTCTGCCATCTTTGAAATAGGCCTCCCAAGATCTGGTGTATGAGGGCCAACTATGTAAGGCTCTAATTCGGAAAGGTTGATTTCAATTAATTGATCAAAATATTTAATTGCATTTTCTTTATTTTCCCCTATTTCTCTTTCTATCTCGGGGTCTTGAGTTAGTAAATCCATATGCTTGTTTGCAAGATCCGCTATTGATTTTCGCCCTGTCGCCCTGAGATACGTTTCCATCGTTTTATCGTATGGAAATAATGAACACGTTGCGCCAATTTCCGCGCCCATG
Organism: Nitrososphaeraceae archaeon; assembly: GCA_016782315.1. Lineage (GTDB taxonomy): Archaea > Thermoproteota > Nitrososphaeria > Nitrososphaerales > Nitrososphaeraceae > Nitrosocosmicus. Next base: position 17,697 of record JADDOQ010000014.1, read on the forward strand.
TTTGTGATGGTAGCTTTACCGGTACAGCTAACGGCTCTTGCTCCAGGCCCAAAGTATTCTACTATCGCATTTGTTCCTCCGGAGACTGTGAGCTTTGAGGCGACATATAGTATGATGTCTTTTGGGGAAGTCCAACCGTTTAGCTTTCCTGTCAAATAAACACCAATGCGCCTTGGGTATAGTAACTCCCATGGAAGGCCCGCCATTACTTCTGCCGCATCAAGGCCTCCAACGCCTATTGCAATCATGCCAAGACCACCTGCATTTGGAGTGTGTGAATCTGTTCCGATCATAAGCCCTCCCGGAAAAGCATAGTTTTCAAGTACAACTTGGTGAATAATCCCTCCCCCGGGTTTCCAAAATCCAATTCCATATTTTCTTGATGCGGATTCTAGAAACTGAAACACTTCGTTGTTTTCATAAATTGCAGCCTTTGTATCTGATTCACTGCCAACTCGAGCCTGTATAAGGTGATCACAGTGAACTGTTGTTGGAACGGCAGTTTGTTTTAGTCCAGACTGTATAAATTGCATAATAGTCATTTGACCCGTAACATCCTGTAACGCAACTCTATCGGGATTCAAAAGAACATAGCTTTTGGAAGGAGTTAATGCATCCTCAATACCATCCCCATCTTCCGAACCCAAATTCATACTTTTATCCAGGTGTCCGATTAAAATCTTCTCAGATATTGTAAGGGGGCGGTTTACAATTTTTCTAAACTTTGAGATATTATTCTCCATTTTTTCATAAACTTTGGTAACCAAATTAGATGTTGAAGTTTCTGCCTCTATTTTCGAATCTATATTAGACATAGATGATGTACTTATAGAAATAGGTAATCAAAGTATTTATCTTATCACCAATCTAGTATATGTAAAATATCAAATAGCCTTTCCTTTTATACTCATACCGTTAATTGTGTATCTTATAATAATACAAACAAGAATCAGTAAAATCACAATTATGAAATTAAAATGATCCTAGGTTACAAACCAAGTTTTTAGTTGTTTTAATTGTAACAACGTTACTTTTACATTAAATATTAAATATAGATTCAATAAGAAATAACTAAAAATCAAGTTTTTTTATTGGTTTGCAAAACATACTATTTGGATAATGAGAAAATGGATGTGCCAAATAAAGATTATCCATTGCGCTTGCACAAAGTAAATCTACTGGTTTTCTTTAATTTCACCTACGGGTTCACCCATTAAAACAGTTTTACAGATACAGGTCATTTTCTTGTTCATTTGATGCCAACAGGCCCTAATGACGGATTTAAATACTATTAATTCGTATACTACTCATTAGTGCAGCCATCAATATGCAAAAGTTTGATTTTGAAAATAGTATCGGGTTTATAATAAACAGGACCGCAAAGGTGTTAATTCAGGCTTTTGACCAAGAATTACGCAAAGATGTTGGGATCACATTTAGTCAATGGAAAGTCATTATAACGTTAGTTAACAATGATGATAGCTTAACCCAAAAAGAAATAGCCGATAAATTAGGCCTAGAGGGTCCCACCCTCATCCCCATTATTGACAAATTGGAAAAGGACGGATTTGTAATTAGAAAAGTTGACAATAATGACAGAAGAAATAACAGAATATATCTTACAGACAAAACAAAAAATGATCTAGACCTTATCATTAACTGCGGATTTAAGATAAAAAAAATACTAATGAAGGATATACCTGAGGAGAATATAGCCATAACAAAAAGGACATTAGAGAACATGCGGCATAATATTAAAGACGAATTTGATTTATGCTCTCCGGTTAACGATAAGCAAAAAAGAAATCTTTTGTCAGAAGACATATCAGGTTGCAACAATAGTTAATGCAAAAAAAAAGGAAAGGAAACTTACAGCAATAGGGATGGCAGTAGAAAGAACTTTTAATCAAATTAATGGTGAAAATAATGGAGCAATCAAAAGAAAGGAAAAAGGAAATTAGTGAAATACAGGGAAACTCATCAAAAAACGATTATGATGGTAAAAGTACCCAATACTCTAATCCCCAACCTAAAATACAGGCAAAAATTCCACCATACGCTTGGAAAGTTTTGGTGATCCTAAGTTGTATTGCAACTATGGTAATGTATGCAGAGACAATGTTGATACCAGCCATTCCAACTTTAATCAACGACTTTGATGTATCATATGGTTTATCCTCGTGGCTTTTGACAGCATATCTCATATCTGGAGCCGTAATGACCCCAATAGCTGGCAAACTGTCGGATACATATGGACGGAAAAAAATATTGTTAACTATAATGGTAATTTACACTGCAGGGGTATCTGTTGGAGGATTCGCAAATGACATATACACACTGTTAATCTCAAGAGCAATACAGGGAATTGGAATGTCCATGTTTCCAATCGCATTTGGCATTGTACGGGATCAATTCCCAAAGGAAAAGATCTCCATTGCACAAGGCGCCATCACCTCAATGTTTGCAGCAGGATCTGTAATAGGGCTATCCATTGGTGCGGTCATTATTCAGCATTTTGGATGGAGGATGACATTTTTTACCATAATACCAATTTCCATAGTAATACTTTTAGTAATACGGAAGTATATCCACATTGACGATAATTATAATTATGACATAGAAAACCAAAAAAAATTAGAAAAAGGCGCTCAAAACAACAACCAAATACCAAAATACAGCAAAGAGAAAAAGGCAAATGGTGAAAGAACAGCAAAAAAAATTCAAATTGACATTGAAGGATCAATCCTATTGGCATTTACAATCACATCATTTCTTCTTGCATTAACGCTTCTGCAGACTTCATCAAATAGTAATTCGACTCCGGATACCAATGGTTTTTCTAATTACGATACTTCATTTAAAACCATTTTACCATTTGTGATATCTGGAGTGGTATCATTAGCACTATTCGTTTACGTTGAGAAACACGCAAAGTTTCCGTTAATGGACTTTAAAATTTTCTTTAAGCCCCCAATATTACTTTCCAGCATAATAATAATGATTGTAGGAATGTCCATGTTTATGGTGTTTCATACAATTCCAATTCTTGTCCAAAGCCCTGAGCCCATAGGATTTGGAGATAATTCGGTTGAAACAGGCAAAATCCAATTGCCTTTTGCAATTATGCTTTTAATATTTGGGCCAACATCTGGAATCATAATATCCAAGTTAGGCTCGCTAAAGCCCATTATCTTTGGCTCAATGCTGACTACCTGCGGTTTCATAGTATTGTTTCTCTTTCACTCTTCAGAATTACTTATTTCAACAAGTTTAGGCATATTATCTGCAGGATTATCACTATCTGCCGTTGGTGCCATGAATATAATTATTTTAGGTTCGCCAAGGGAGTCAGCAGGCGTGACCATAGGAATGAGCAGCATGTTAAGAATAGTGGGAAGTTCAGTGGGTCCAGCGCTTGCTGCGATGTACATGCAAACTAATCAGTCTGTAATCAATGTTAAGGGAATACTGGAATCTTTGCCTTCATCGCTTTCCTTTGATCTAATATTTTTTACCGCAATAATGCTTTCAATTGCATCAGTAACGGTATCAATAATATTGAGCAAAAAAACAAGCGGAAAAGAGGTCGAGATAAATGCCTGATATAATCATGGCAAACTTTAAAACAATAATTTTATGAATCTTTATGCCATGATTGATGGCGTTATCTCAAACTTTTTCTTACCATTTCAGTAAGCCTTTTTCAGCATTAATAGGCTTAAAGTAACTTTTTACCTAGCCAAGATTATCGCAAGCATATTTTCTAATCCACTATAAAGGTCAACTGTCCTGTATGATGTAGTTGAAGAAAAACAAAAAGAAAAAAATAGAATTAATGACGAATGAAAACAAAAAACACTTTACCATAATTAGTGTATGATTAATCGTAAAAATCCAGCCGAATGATAAAAGCAGTTCTCATTCCGTTGTAATCTATTTTTTATCCTTAATTTGATTTTAGCACCTTTAGCAATATCATCAAGGCAGTATTTGTCGCCAGGCACATATGGGCAAATGCAACATGCAAGATTCAAAATCCTATTTGGTTCAACCTGCCGCTGCTGATATGCCAGTATCAAATATCGAATTTTCCAAACGATGTAAAGTTTCAGTCAAACGTCCAAATTCATGATTTAATAAACAGTAGGTAACAAAAATCATTGAAATCCTTCAATTTTGCAACAGGCAGTTAAACAAACAGTAGTAAACTGCTCTATTGTCTAATGTCGTCATTTCCGACATATATTTCGTCATTTTGGTCATAAAGGCCGTCCAATTTTGTAGATTAGTAGTGGATAGAGGTAAATCCGAAATATGTATTTGGCAATTTAAATATCAACACATAACCATGAATACGCATAACACCATTCTAGTCATCAAACTCAGAAAATATTTCATGAACTCAGATTAATAGACCAATTAAGATGGTTATAAAAAAAGTATTTCGAAACTGAAATATTAACAGAAAATTAAGGCATATCCATAGAATTTTAATCTCAATGTTCGCATTTGTCAAAATCAAATTTTCTAAAATGTTTTAGAATCAACAGAATAAATAAAAAAACCAGGGTATCGGAAAAACATGGAAATCATAACGTATGCAAAATCTAAAGAGGCCCCCATGAAATAACCCAAGGAAGAATTTGTATGAATTTTCAATTGATAAGCCTCCAAAGGGTATCAATAAATACAATATTTACCTCGGGATAATGTTTGACATGGTACAAAGGACTGGTCAAGAGATTCATTTGAAGCAATACCCATCAGGTATTCCCACCGAAGAGATTTTTGAAGTTGTTGACGTGAATATCCCAGAGCCCAAAGAAGGCGAATTCTTGGTCAAAAACATTTGGATGTCTGTTGATCCCTACATGCGAGGGCGAATGAGAAGCCCAAAAGAAACTAAAACCTATATAGACCCATTTCAATTAAATAAGCCCTTAGAGGGTGGATGCGTAGGTCAGGTTTTACAATCAAAGAACAATCAATTCAGAGTAGGGGACTATGTTCTTGGGAACTTTGGCTGGAGAGAATACTGGCTCTCAAGTGATAGTCAAAATGTTATGAAAATAAATCCGAAAATTGCCCCACTGCAGTCATTTTTAGGAGCATTAGGAATGCCAGGGCTAACTGCATATGTTGGGCTTGTATCGATAGGCAAATTAAATGAAGGTAAAGATACAGTGTTTGTTTCAGCTGCCTCCGGAGCAGTTGGCTCCATCGCGTGTCAGATTGCAAAGATTAAAGGATGCCAGGTAGTTGGAAGTGCAGGTTCTGAAGAAAAGGTGGAATGGCTACTTGATGATGTTAAGGTAGACCATGCGTTTAACTACAAAACTTCAGGCGAAAACAATCTCTCATCTGAACTAAAAAAGGGTTGTCCAAAAGGGATTGATCTTTATTTTGATAACGTAGGTGGAAAACACTTGGAAGCTGCGATTGACAATATGAAGACATTTGGAAGAATTGTATTGTGTGGCATGATATCTCAATATAACACTACTACGCCCCCATTAGGGCCATCAAATCTATTTTTAGCTGTAACAAACAGAATAAGACTTGAGGGATTCATTGTAAGAGATCACTATGATTTGCTAAATGAGTTTCATTCTTCAATGACCAAATGGATAAATGAAGGAAAAATAATTTGGAAAGAAACGATCGCCGAGGGACTAGTAAACGCACCCAGAGCCTTTATTGGGCTATTTAAAGGGGAAAACTTTGGCAAAATGATTGTAAAGGTAGGTCAAAATACAATAGAAGAATAAAGAAAAGCGCCACCCCGAAAACGCGACTGTATCTTTTGGCATTAAACGACACATTTTGTAACAGCCATTGCATAAGACATGCAAAAAAACACCTCACCGGATAAAATAAAATTCAAACATCACACCAGAACCAATAGAAAGTATATTACCACATCAAACCAACACATATTATGTCATCTATTGACAGTAGAGGAGAAAACGAATTTGCTGACGATGAGTCAAATCTTGTAGGAAAATCCGAATCGGAGGCAGTGGCAGAAGATAACACAGATTCAGAAATAACTAAGAAACTCAAGGCGAAAATAAATTTCACACAATAAAAACCTCATTATTTTTGGTTAAATACCTAATATACTCATACCAAACTAGTTAAACTCAATCCATTATTCACTATTTAAAAAGATTAGACTTGGCTTAAAATATCAGCTATTGTAATTTATGACAACATAGTTGGCATATTCGTTTGGGGAATCATTTCAAAGGTTTATATAGAAATATGATTTCGTTATAACCGTCCACATATCAAATATATTGGTATCAAGATAACAGACAGCTTGAATTCATCATGTTTTTTCGGCCATCTCTTAAACTTTCTAGATACCAATAGTTGTCATAATTTCTTTTCAGGATTATTCTTTTAAGTCATTCACCTCCACTCCAGCCGCATTGTCTTGGTCATCCACCTCCACTCCAGCCGCATCATTGTCTTGGTCATCCACCTCCACTCCAGCCGCATCATTGTCTTGGTCATCCACCTCCACTCCAGCCGCATCATTGTCTTGATCTTTTTCCAATGCAGTAGACGATTTTTCCAATTTCGTTATTTTTTTCTTATCTATGATCGATGTGGACTCTACCACATCGTCTACTTTCTGTTGTTCTGGCATAATCCTTTACGATAGATAGTAATATTATAATAGTCTTTATGATCATAAAAACGGCTATTTTGTAGATGAACAACATGATAGAAACTGGATCATAGTCATTATTTTTGTTGCTATCCTTAATGATTTAAAACGGCAAATGACAATAAAAAAATTATTTTATAGACTCGTCTATTTAGAATAAACTTACCCATCTGGACATGGACACATTGCTCCATGTCCACCACCCCATAATTGTACCAACCATGAATTTGTAATCTGCTTTGCAATGCTGAGTGAATTACTTTGGGGAAGGAGGATGCCTCAGCTTTACATCTAAAGTGGGTTTACCCATATTTCTAATTGATTGCAAATTCCAGGTTCATGGCATGTGGAAATTGCCTCATCCTGGTTTCGGGTTGTTTCCATTGAAATAATCACATGATTCCAAAACATTCTCCAACCTTCTCTAATTCCCTACTAGGATCTTTCCGTATCCATCTTGAAAGGGAAAAATGTCGTACTCACACGGTTTTAGAATTTTCCAAAGATTGAACAAAATTTTTATGTCATATGGTAATTCAGGGCCGAGGAGAACATATTCACTTTTCTCAAAACCGGATGCATTAGTTTTTTTATAAGCAAGATAATTGTTTTCAGTTGAAAGGGTAATGTAATGAGCATCTACAATATACATATGTATCGACAAATAAGATGAAGGTTGAAAACACATGGTGAATAATTTTAATAAAAAGCAACAACGGCAACAATATCCCTTTGAAAGGTTTGCATCCATCAGGCGATTTACCGGCTTTGATTTTCTCAAAATAAACCCATCTTGGATGCTATACATCTCAGACACAAATGGGCAATTTAACTTGTGGAGACAGCGCT
>JADDOQ010000113.1 GCA_016782315.1 Nitrososphaeraceae archaeon
AACTAATAATAACGGCACTACTAACAAAAGCATAAACTCATCCGCTAACAGTGAAGTCCAAACATCTTCACCACCGGCTTTTCCATGGTTCGATGAATTTTTTAAATTCTTTGAAGCAAAATAAATATCCTTTTTTTATTTAGAGGTTTTATTAATGAGTAACGAAAAAAATACAATTAGTTTCACTGACTTTGAAAAAATCAACCTTCAAGTTGGTAAAATAATAAATGCAGAAAAGTTGAAGGGATATAACAAACTCCTAAAGATTTTAGTAGACCTGGGCAACGAAAAGAGAGAGATCATGTCAGGAATAGCAAAACATTATTCCCCTGAGGAATTGATTAACAAATTTGTAATAGTTTGCACCAATTTAGAGCCCAAGAAATTCGGAGAAAACATATCTCATGGAATGATATTAGCTGCGGAAAAAGATGAAAAACCGATTTTATTAACAGTGTACGAAGAAGTAGAACCCGGGTCACATGTATTGTAAATAAACATTGATAAGTTAATCATGTTCTTTACCCAGCTAAACCATATTTTGGCAGAATCCATTTATCCTTCTCGCTCTTCATTTATTTAATTCACCATATTTTTTGTCCCATTTTATGCACGCATCTAAATGTCCTAGTCGTGTAATTATCAAGGCGGAAGAGAGACCATCATCACTGCGCCAAGCATTTTTGGCAATACCAAACCAATTCTGGTTCAATATCCAACAAGGTTGCAAATAAAGGGATTGAAAATGAAATGAGATATAACGACAAAAACACTGCAAAAGTCGCCAAAATTAATGCAGTAAAGATAGACCAATCACGGCTTTTGATTTTCAAAAGTTCTCAATAAAGTCATGCAATAATTTTAATATACCACGTCCTTCAGTAATTTATTATCTTTCTCATCGAGATTACCCTCATCATAATCAAAGATTAGATATAATGCAGGCAAAATTCATTGAAGGACCAACAATGTTGGTATTTAGGCTGAATTAATCACCCAATACAAATAGAATATAAAATATGTTGTAAATATATAAGGTAACAATTGGATATTGAAGTCATAAAGATTCACGATTTATTAGTTAAAAAAAAAATAAAAAGGATAGTTTTTATTCCATCAAAAACTGAAATATGGGAAATAAAAAGTAATAACAATAATAATATCTATTGGATTGATTTTGTAAAAAAATATTGCTCCTGCAAGGGTTTCTATTACAATAATAAAAATAGAACATGTTATCACATCAGGGCCGTTGATGAAGCAATTACCCAAAATGGGTATGAAATTGAGTTTTTACAAGACAGTGAATTTAACAATTATTTAGACTATCTAATAGACAATCTGCTAGATAACAATATATAAAATACATTTAATTTCAAATAGCAAATAATGGAAATGATAGAGTCCCATGTTTGAATATGAAAATGCTCTAATTATTGGAACAGGTGGAAGAGAACACGCTTTAGGCTGGAAGATCTCAAAAAGTAAAAACGTAAAGAAAATTTTTCATGCCAGTGGAAATGGAGGAACCCATAATAATGTTCAGATATTGCCAAACGAAATTGAAAGATTGCTAAACTTTGCAAAAGATAAAAAATGCTTTACAATAGTGGGGTCAGAAATACCCTTGTCATTAGGAATAGTGGACCAGTTTAACCTTGAAGAAGTCCCCATCTTTGGCCCCACAAGAAATGCATCCATGCTGGAAACAAGCAAGAAATATTCAAAGAATTTCATGGAACAAAACCTTGTCCCGACCTCGGAATTTCAAACATTCAATGATGGCTCAAAAGCTATAGATTACATTCACAAAATTGATTTTGATGCAGTTATAAAAGCAGATGGACTAGCATCTGGAAAAGGTGTTTTTGTAACCAATAACAAACAGGAAGCGGTTGCAGCAATAGACTTGTTGTTGAATGCAAAAAAGTTTGGTAATTCGTCCCAAAACATAGTCATAGAAAAAAGAATTATAGGGGAAGAAGTTTCGATTATTGCAATTTGTGATGGAAAATCATTTTTGATTTTAGAGCCATGCAGAGATCATAAAAGGGCATTTGACAATAATACAGGTCCAAATACCGGTGGGATGGGAAGTTTTAGTCCAGTACCTGATATCAAAGAGGAAGAAATCCATCAGATATCTAAAAAAGTTTTTGAGCCTACAATCAGGGGCATGATAGATAAAGGAAATCCCTTTAAGGGATTTCTTTATGCAGGGTTGATAATCGAAAAGGAAACAAGAAAACCATATGTTTTAGAGTTTAATGTAAGAATGGGTGACCCTGAATGCCAACCTCTGATGATGAGAATGGAATCAGATCTCTTTGGATATATAGAATCAGCGGATCAACAATCAATAGATTCGGTGAAACCAATAGAATGGAAAAAAAAGCATTCAGTCTGCGTCGTCATGGCTTCAAAAGGATACCCAGACAGTTTTGAGAAAGGGCACACCATAAAGGGAATAAACAAGGTTGACAGAGAGGATTTAATGTTATTTCATTCAGGAACAGAGATAAACTCCATGAACGAGGTCATAACAAATGGTGGGCGCGTACTTGGGGTCACTTCACTAGGCAACACACTAAAAGAAGCAATCACAAAATCTTACACTAACGTCGAAAAAATAAAATGGGGAAATAACCAACAATACTACAGAACAGACATAGCCCAATAGGCGTTATTCACATAATCAAGTCAAAACAATTTCTTTATTTGTAACCAAAACATCCAATCTAAAATCATGAGGCTCATAAGAAATAGAATCAGAAATTATTTGGAATTCATACCCAAGCCCAATCGCAGTGATATTGTTCTTTTGAAAATGTTTTAAAAATCCATCATAATATCCCTTACCATAACCCACTCTATAGCCAAGTCTATCAAAAACTATACCAGGTGTGATAATGGTATCCATTACCTCGTATTCATCATTCACTTTTGATTGCGGCTCCTTTATGTTGTATTTCCCAATCTTTAATTCGTTCAAATTGGTAATTGGACAAAAGGTTATTTTTTCATCCTGTATTTGAGGCAGGCAAACTTTCTTTTTCAAGGATAAAGATTTTCTAATAATTCTAAATGTCTGCACCTCATTTAAAATGGGATAATAAACCCCTATAACCTTGCTTTTTGAGAAAAAAAACGAATTTAACAGGTTTTCCTGTGCGAACCAGCTCTTAATAAACACATCATAGGACGAGAGGTTTTTCCGCAGTTTCAAAAACTTTGTTCTTAGAAGTTCTTTATTCCCATTCATATGTTAAATGAGTTTATAATTTTAGCTGCTTGAACGGTATTCCTCAAAAGCATTGCAATGGTCATGGGTCCTACACCTCCGGGGACAGGAGTTATATATGACGCTTTTTCTTTAACATCATCAAAATCCACATCTCCCAATAGTTTGCCATTAACTCTGCTCGTTCCAATATCAACAATTATAGAGTTGTCTTTTACCATGTTTTTTGTTAATTTGAATTTAGCTCTATTGCCTACCGCAGTGATAATGATATCAGAATATTGTAAATGTTTGTCCAGGTTTTTTGTATGAGAATGGCAAATAACAACCGTTGAATTTCTTTCCAGTAATAAAGATGCCAAGGGCTTACCCACCAAGTTACTTCTGTTTATAATTGAAACAGTAGCACCATCCAAATCTATGTTGTAATAGTCAAATAACGTCATCACACCCAATGGAGTGCATGGTATTAGTTTTGATTTGCTGTTCAACAACAGACCAGAGTTTAAGAATGTTAATCCATCCACATCCTTATTTGGGTCAACAAGGTTCAATATCACAAATTTATCCAAATGTTTTTGCAAAGGCAACTGAATCAATATCCCATGGACATCCTTGTCTTTGTTTAGTTTATCTATCAGACCTGATAAGTCATTATGGCTTATGTTTTCGTTTAATCTATAATCAAGAGTCTTTATTCCAACAGATTTTGCAGTTTTTTGTTTATTGCTTATATAAGATATTGAGGCAGGATCGTTTCCAACAAGTATAGTCGCTAAACATGGATAGACATTACTTTCATTTAGTTTTAATATTTCATCTGCTAGTTCTTTTTTAATAGATTGAGAAACTAAAAGTCCATCTAATATTTTGGCTGTCAATATTTTATCTGGGATATTAAATTAAATGTTATTTTAATTTTTAAAACTAAAATATAATGATTTGTTTTTGAAAAACAAAATTATTGGAAGGCCCCGTTATTTTGCTTTGATTTGAGGCGACTCTGGCATTTGTTGTAATTTATTTAGGGCAACCTCTGCAGCTTTCCTACCTGATAACAACATCGAACCAAAAGTCGGACCCATCCTAGGTAATCCGAATGTTTCGGTTACAGACATGCCAGCAGCAATCAGACCGGGGTAAACCTCTCCAGTATAATTTACAACAGCATCCTCACCACCTTCTACCCACATTGGATTCATTCCCTTCCATTCCACCAACCCTCTCTCCATCAATCTTTTAACAGCCACCGAGTCATGCCCAGTTGCATCAATAACTATTTTACTTTCAAACGCCACAGGATCAACACAGGTAATATTTCTAGGTAATGCAGAAACAGGCATCCAATTTACCACAACCCCTCTAACCCTCTTGTTTTTCAATACAAGGTCATCGAATTTTGTCAATTGCAGGAATCTTACACCAGCATCACAAGCGGATGATATGAGTTTAGAGCAGGCGTTAGGCCCCCATGTTGCATAAAGATTTTCATTAACTTTCCTATATGGAACCCCTAATTCATCCCACATCTTTTGCGCTGGTGCCCTAACAGTTACTGGATTCATCATGTAGCCTCCAACCCAATATCCACCACCAAGATAATTATTTTGTTCAACAATCAAAGTTTTAACACCCTGTTTGGCCAGGTCTCTTCCTGCAAACAACCCTGCAGGACCAGCACCCAATATGATAACATCAGAATCACTATATTCCTGAATAGTTTCGAAAAACATAGACGCTATTGAGCGAGTAATTTCCTTCTCACTTACATCAGCAAAGATTTTCTTTTCCATAGTTAAATTTCAGATATGTGATATTAATACATTTTTGGAAAATTAAAGAATAAATTACCAAAATAACAATAAATCAAAAGAATGAATAAAATAACAGAATCTGCAGTTTATGCTTTATTATTCATCTATGTCTTATCAATTTTTTACATGTTATATCCAACCATTTTTCCAGCCAGCAATAGCGTAAGTGCACAGCATCATGGAGCATCGCCACCTCTAGCAACCCTTGGAGACAGAAACATCAAGATGAGTTTTATTGTCGAACCAACCGTTATAAGTTCATCTCAGGATGCTCAAATAAAAATGTCATTGACAGATGAAAAGACCGGAGAAAAGATACAGCATGTTACATACAGGGTAACATTAAGTAAAAACGACCAAATCAAAATATCTGATTTTTTTCATTCGCATTTGGGCGATCTCACAATAGTGTCTAAAAACACAAATTCTCCACACACAAGTGTACAAGGCACTTTTGATGTTCTAACTAATGCGGTCACTTCCGATCCATCAGGAACCATAGGAATCGTGGGTCCAACCTTTTCAGAGGCGGGCTTGTACAAAGCAGATATAGAAATAATCACAATAGATAATGATAAAACAGATTTACCAAACCCCCTGAAATATCACTTTGACATCAATGTAAAATAATAAATAATTCATCTATTTCTTATTCGTTTTATTAAATAAATTATAGCTACAAATCCAATGCATAAAATCAATATAGCAAAAAAGATAGGGAAAAAATCAGACAATGCGTTAGAAAGGGAGATCCACGAGTTACCAAAGGCATAGCCCAAAAAGACAAGCAAAGTGCTCCATACCAAGGATCCCGCAAAAGTAAATATAATAAAATTTGTAAAGTTCATTTTTGCAATACCTGCAGGAATACTAATGATTTCGCGTATACCTGGCGCTAGTCTTCCCAAAAATACGGCATAAATGCCATAATGCTCAAACCAATCTTCAGATTTTTTTACCTTGTTTTCATTAACTAAAAGATATTTACCTATTTTTAATATTGCAACTCTTCCAAACCTATAAGACAAAAAATATATTAAAACAGCCCCAATAGTTGAGCCTAAAGCACCTGAAAAAGCCATAAGAAAAATCTGAAAATAACTGTAATTAGATTTGAAGGAAACAAAACCGGCCAATGGAAATATTATCTCACTAGGTATAGGCGGGAAAATGGTTTCAACAAAAGCAGCAACAAATATTCCCAAATAGCTAAATGAAGAGACTAATGAAATTATAGACCCTACAACATCCGCCATTTGTTTGATAAAAGGCAAACACAATTAATTAGTTTTTGGTTTGTCATGAGCTTGGAAATAAAACTAATAAATTATTAATGTTATAATAAATCAATGGATGAGAAAAAATGTGCGCTATGTAACAATGTACTACCCAATAACCCATTAACTGGTTTATGCAGTGACTGTTTAACGCATGCAGATTGTTGTGTAGGACTAGAAAAGATTGACGATTTATAATAACCATCATGTAAGTTCCACTATTTTTAAAGTATCCGTCAAAGTTATTATCCCAACCACAGTACCCTTTTCACCAACCAAAACGCACTTGGCAAACCTCACCAAAGAAATGAGTGCCTTTGCGGGGGTTGAGGCGTCAACTAAAGGGGGAGGGGGCTCCATAACAGATACTATCCGTATCAAATGAATATCTTTACCACTGTGTTCTACCATTATTTTAGCAAGGTTATCTTCTGTCAATATGCCCACGAGTCGGCCGCCATTAAATACAGGCAGCTGACTTATACTATGATCTCTCATCTTGTGGATTGCTATACTTAATGATTCCTCGCTTTGGATAGTTATGAGGTTCTTGTTACAGATATCCCCTGCTTTGATTGACATGTTACTTTCCATAGATAGTAATATTTCAAAAATCCTTTTAGCGGTATCATAACTCGGCTTACATCTTCCGGATTCAATTTGGTTAATCATGGAAGTACTTACACCACACAGTAATGCCAATTTTCTTTGAGTAACGCCTAGTTTTAGACGGGCTTGTTTTATATAGTCTAACCGAGGCAACATTATGGTTTAATCTTTATGATCTATATCATAATTTAATATTTTGTGCGCATAAAATTGTTTTAGGTTGTCATATAAACTTTGGCAAAAAAAAGTTTTTT
>JADDOQ010000114.1 GCA_016782315.1 Nitrososphaeraceae archaeon
ATGAATCAATACAAGACAGGCCAAAGAGGAGAGAATGGCTGTCACCAACAATAACACAATACATAATAATTGTGTGTTGATGGCATAAAATGGAATATACCCGGTAATGAGACGTTGCAATTAGGATTCAAAAAGGTATATCTTTAATTGGAAACCACTTAGAATAATCGTCTTCTACCGAGATCACGCTTTTAAGTATTGATATTGCCTGCAGTTCCTTTGATGTCTCCCGGTCTGAACTACCGATGGGTATGTACGGGTAAAAGTTATTTGTTTTATAATTGTATATGAGGTATAGGTTTTTTTTGCTATTGTATTTAATGTTATTTTTGTAGTGGGCGTTAACGTTATCACTGCTATCCAAAAATTTAAACTGAAATACAGCTGACAATATTTGACCTGAGAATCCGTGTTCCTCTATTATATCGCCAGTAGATGAAAGCGCAGCGGCAACATTTGTTATGATGTCGGGTTCATGCGGCAAATCGTTTCCATTAATTATAATCCACAGATAATCATAAGAGTCTGTAAAGATTTTATAATCAAACTCGAATTCTTCTTTAGAGACATCTAGAAAAGTCGTGCAATCATCTATAGTGTTTTTGAAAAGGCTTCCGTTGATTATCTTTATGCATAAGGCAGCGGTTCTTGAAAATTTCAAACCTAACTTTTCTTCAACTAAAAGACTCGCCGATGTTAGAGAAAATATAGCATCAGAGTCATCATGTTTTTCATCAGAAACAGCTTCTGTTTCAATTCTATTTAACAATCTCTTAAAGAATTTCAATACATAGATGCCTCCATGTCTAAAAGTTTTTCTATTCTTTGTTCTACTGGTGGGTGTGTTGAAAAAAGATTTGCAAAAGTACTTTTTGAAACAGCAGGGATAATAAAGAAGGCGTTATACCCTTCAACTTGCCTCAAATCCCTGGTTGGCACGCGATTCATAGTCCCACTGATTTTCATCAATGCATTAGCAAGTTTTGCAGGCTTTCCAGTCATTTGTGCTGCCCCTCTATCTGCGGAATACTCCCTGTACCGTGATATAGCCCTGATGATAAAAAAACTAAGCAACCACGTGACAAAAGCCACTAGTATTATTATCAAAAATGCAGAGCCGTTGTTGCGATCTCTGCTGCCCCCACTGTAAAAGCTTCCAAAAAATCCAAACTGCATAATCTGCCATGCAATTGTTGAAAATAAACTCGCTAGTGTAATGACCATAACATCACGATTTTTAATGTGTGTTAACTCATGAGCTAATACACCCTCCAATTCATCCGTATCAAGTATGTCCAATAAACCAGTAGTCACGGCCACCACAGAACTACCAGGTCCTTTGCCTGTGGCAAAAGCATTTGGAATTCTATTTATTGCGACAGCGATTTTTGGCTTGGGCATGTTATTTCTTGAGACTATTCTTTCTACCAACGAGTGAAGAGACGGATATTGAGTGCTAGCAACAACCTTTGCATGGGTACTCCAAAGCACTATTTTGTCTGAAAAATACCATTGAGCAAGAATAAACGTAGCAGAAATTAGCATTATTGGGATAAAACCAAGACCCAAATACGCAAGGACGGTAATAAAAACAATATATAGTAAAGTAAGTATGGATAAACAAATTATTATTCTCACTGTAATACCGGTATCCCTCTTTTGCCAAGAATGTTCCATATCTCTATTAATAATAAGGCGGTTTACTATTTATTCATATTACAATCCAAAACCATATTTGTAATAGACAGTTATTTTATTAGATGCCTATTTGACAAAAATATATAACTCCACCAACAGCAACCAACAGAAACAAGGAACCCCACAAGTGAGGCACACTAGATGAAATCAAGACACAGATAACCTACCAGGGGGTGAATAAAATATCCACTTTAACTCCCATGAACAGTTTTCCCCCTATGCTTAATGAATTTTATAAAGTAAAAGTGATTTTTGGCATCATTTTGATCTGATTTTAAAAATTTTAACTGATAGACGAATTATTGACATTGACATTTCAAGTTTTAGGTCGGATTATCTTCGATAAAATTTTAATATTAACATTATAGATTGGATCTCCATTTTGCAAAAAGATGTCTGATTTTGAAATCCTAGTGACTGTACTTTTTAATTTTAGTTTTGTGCCATCATCATTAATCATATATTCATTCCATTTTTCTGAAACTGCATTGTGAACAACATCTATTTTGTAAGAGTCATCAAGTTCTTGTTTTGTGTAGAGTTTAGCATGAGGATTGCCTTTTGATTTTTTAGAAAAAATAAATGATTGTATTGATTGAAAGTCAAATTCATATTCATTGCCTTTGTTATCTTTGGGATAACTGTCAAATTTTTTAACCCCGGTTAAAATCACCCTGTTCTTTAGTCTTGTTCCATCAGATAAATCATAGGCATCCCAAAATTCTTTAATAACTTTAAAATCTAAAAAGGTCAAATCATTAACCATACGGATATTTTTTAATTATTCAATTTATATGTAAAGCATTTTAGCCTTAATTTAAGATAACGAAAATACAATAAATGAATTTAAAATTTGCAGGTGAGACCAACATTGCCTCAATTAAAAATTATTCAGAGCACATATTTCACACCAATAATTATTTTTTAATCCGGTTTAATGCATGACATTTTTAAAAGCAAGACCATGCTTATCTGCTATGTGAAATATATCAAATCAGGATCTGTATTTTTTATGATTGGGGTCATATCTTTTTTTCTTCTGTTTGATTTTCACTCAAACGCTTTTGCAACATATAATGATACAATTTCATTTAATTTATCAAAGGGGTATGTAAATGGAGATATAAGATCATTTATCACAACTGATGCTTCAGATAATCAAACCGCAGCTTCAATAACTGAAAGTATAGGACAAAAGATTAATTTTGCACCACTATTGGCATCGATTCCGAACTTGCATCTTCAACAAGGATATGACTTTGTTAACGGAATAGAAGGAAATGGATCTTTTGGATTTCAAATTCCAGTTGCGTCCGCTATACCAGGAGATAAGGATTACAGCCCACTGGTTCAGTTAAACTTTGTAAAATGGACTGATGACACAGATGCAAGAATATTAAAATCCTCAGAGGAAATTGAGCAAGCTCAAAGAAATGGGGAAATTCAAATCATGAAAACAAGTATTGTTATAAACAGTCCTGCAATACAGCAAGAATGACCCATCATATGCGTTGAGAAGGATTTCCATTATGGCCATAAAGTTTTAAGATCTTAAAACCCTGCTTCCAATAGAATGCTTATTATATTTTATTTTAATTTACTTAATTTTTTTTTGTATAATAAACCATCTATTTTGGTTTAGACATCTAATTAAATATTTATTCCATGTAAGGTACATAGTGTAGAAAACACACAAATAAAGGATATAAAAAACATGGCTTTCGTGTTGGTTATCCTTACCCCATAAGTGGTGAATGATGGATCTTACAATATTAAATAAAACCAAATTCATTTTTGAAAATCCATACAATTTGGTTATTAACGGCTTTTGCCTAGATATAAAGATGGAAAAACGTTGAATATTCAAATAACCTTCATTAAAAACAACTCCAAATATACAGTGGGGCATATAAATTGCTATAGATGTCAGATCCATACTCTACAATTTCGGTTTTTCCGTTAATTATTCAATTGCTAGACTTTTTTGGGACAATGGCATTCGCAGCTTCGGGTTCTTTCAAAGCAATAGAAAAAAAATCGGACATTGTTGGGGTAATTATTCTTTCAATTATTACCGGGCTGGCGGGCGGGATTATCCGGGATGTCATATTTGGAAAGTCCCCCCCAATAGGCATAGCAAATCCGGTTTATCTGTTGATATCCATTTCAACAGGAGTTACAATTTTTTTACTTTACCCGAGATTAAAAAAACATTGGAATCTTTTTTTAAAATTTGATGCAATAGGGCTTGGAGTATTTACAATAATAGGCGCAACAACTGCATATACATTATTTGGATTAAATTTCCTTATAATCGCATTTGCAGGAGTATTAACTGCGATAGGTGGTGGAGTACTACGCGATGTTTTTGTCAATGAAATACCAATTGTGTTTGTTAAAGAGTTATATGTTACGGCAAGCTTTACGGGCATAATAATTTTTTATTTACTTTTAATTTTGCTCGATCCCATCATAGCTGCAATTATTGGAGCAACATCTTCAACTTCAGTTAGGCTATTAGCGATAAAATACGGGTGGAATTTACCCCGACCCAGAAATTAACACCAGAGTCAGTTCCAATACAAAGAAAAAAGTCGATACAAAAATGAACACATTTGTCAAAAATAATCAAATTCGGCAGAATGTTTAGCAATATTAATTCAAGTTTTAGGTCACACAATATTTTATTTATATTTGTCCTATCGCCCTTTCAATATCGATGTTTGATTTTAACTTTAATTATAACATGCTCTACCAAAATTTTTTCTGTTTATCGAATTCTAATTTCGACAGTCACTCTAAAAAAAATAAAAGATTGATGTATTTGGCAAAATGGGTATGTTAGTCCTTCTTATAAAGGCCCGGCCCCTGTTGGCAGCACAACTCCAATTATTGTAGTGATAATCCAGACTACAACTGCAACTGCGATTGTTTTTAACCAGCCCATATTGTATAACCATTTTAATACAAATACCCATACAATACCCGCTATTGCAGCAGCTATGGGGCCGGATCCGATAAGGATGTGACCCACAAAAAATATTACAGAACCAATTATTGCGGCAATAACAGCTGTCTTTATGCCTTCTCTTTCACCGAATAATTTAGTAACGAGGTAAATTACTATTGTAGAAATAATAATTCCTATTATAAAGCCTATTACTCCCATGACAACTATGATTAAATAATATATTATTTATGTATGACATGTTTTTTTATAATTGATACGTTATAATACATTTATCTGATATATTTCACTATAATTTTTGCCTAGACATTTGGGTTTACCTAGGTGTTTTTATGCTATTTATTTTAATATAGTAAAAATGAGAATCAGTATTTTTGATCTGATATTTCTCCAAGCGGCTCAATAGGAGTATCAGGTCATTCCGTTATCAATTCTAATCATATTGTCAATTTGAATTTCAATTATAGAGTTGTATTTAGAGAGGATTGGCTAATGCCCTAAATAAGCTAATTGACTTTTCCTTTATCATTAATGTGCATAAGATTACATAATTTCATAAAACCATTGGATCTTTTTTTATTCTCTAACAATAAATTATCGGTTTTGATAGTACAGCATCTCTTATGAAATACATTTCTCTAAAGCAACCTTACGCTGAACTACTTGCCAACGGTAAAAAAACTATTGAAACAAGGGGATGGTCTACTAAATTCAGGGGAAGTTTTTTAATACATGCTTCCAAAACTGTCGATGTTGAGGCCTGCAAATATTATGAGATAGATATGGACAGAATCGCCAAAGGCGCCGTAATTGGCAAAGCAGTTATTTATGATGTAAAGAAATATCTAAACAATAATGAGTTTGCTTTAGATAGAAACAAGCATTTATCCTTAAAGAAACTTGTCAACAACAAAAACATGTATGGATTTTTAATAAAAGACGCAATCAAATTTGATGACGCTGTGCCCTGTTTAGGCAAGATGGGTTTTTTTGACGTGGTCTATGAATTGTAATATTTCCACGTTATTGCAATCAGAATTGATAAATCGAACTGAGAAAAACACAATAAAAAAGGCTAAAATGCTTTCAATGTCTTTATTGTCTTATTTCAATGTAAAATACATATTTAGTCTAAAATGATTTTTAACGCGCATTATGGTCAAATCAAGGCAATTATCATCTTGAGATCGGCCATTTAAAAAACAAACAACTATAGCGTCCCTATTTCTTCACCCAAAGCAAAATATAATTAATTATTATAATAATCAGTCCAAGACTTCTTTAGACATCTTTGCGGTCTGTATTATGTTCTTTATTTCAATATCCTTACTTTTGCTTAGTATTTGTGAAATAGACGGTTTAGCTTTTTCGCCAAGAATTAACGTTTCCTTTCCTTTTATATTTAAAATAACGGTCATCTTATTCTCTTTAAGGATTTTAGCAAAATCTCGTGCGTCTTTTATCAAATCCCAAAAACTCAAAGTCTCATCCGTTTCAACCAAATTAAAAAAAGACAAGTCCAATACATCAATTACTATGTCTTCTTTAAAGTCCAAGGATAAAAGAGGAGATTCGTTAAAATCTACTGATATGTTGCCCCTTATATTCAAAAAAAACTCTACTGGTATGTTGCCTCTTATATTCAAAAAAAACACTATATCCCTAGGCAGCTATATATTTTGATGAATCACTAACGGTGGTTGTACTTGTATTTGCATCTGTACTTGGTGATTGCTGGCCTTGATGAGATGATGATGCCGATGTTGTTGCAATAACTATTTTGCCATCCACTACCCATTTGGCACCACCCAATTCCTTACCGCCAGGGCCGCGAGCTTGTGGAACATCAATTGTAAGATGATCAAAAGTGTAAGTAACTGCAACATCTTTACTTACAAGCTTCTCTATAAGCTTTTCAACTATTTCTGTCATTTGGGATCCCCCTTTACTACTACCATTGCCTTGATTTGATGATGATTGTTCACTCATGTAATGATATTTCTTAACATTGTATATATAGATATATCCGGTGAATAGAGATAATTCAGGTTATTATTATGCCTGTGATTTGGATGATATGCACATCTAAAACAAATATAATTTCAGCATTAGATTTGTTACATTAATGCAAGTTTTTATTTGGGATTAACCTTATTTACTCCCCCTCTTTCTTTATATTTGGGATATTACAATTTAATTTCCTTTTTACAAGTAGAGACCATCATCAAATCGAAATGCCATGTTCAATATGCTAAAGAGACAATTTAAAAATACTTTTTGAATTCCCAAACATCAAAAGTTCATACGACTCTTTGTCAAGCTCCAGTTTTTGGACAAAGTTGACATATGATTTCATATTGGATATGGGCCAGTCACTTCCATATAACAGGCGATGAGGATTCTCCACATAATTTAACATTTCATTTATTTTACCAGCATAGTGTCTTTCACCAGATGATGTAAAGTTTCCAACAATTAAACCCGAGATATCAGCATATACATTTTTGTTTTTGTATAACACCTCCTGACAATCCGTTATCCAGGGATTTCCAATATGACAGATAACGATTTTTAAATCAGGGTTGTCCACAGCTACATCATCTATATTCAAAGGGTGCGCGTACTTTATCTTGGCTGTGTTAGAAAACGCATCACCAGTATGAATCATTACAGGACAATCAAATTCCGTACACATA
>JADDOQ010000115.1 GCA_016782315.1 Nitrososphaeraceae archaeon
TTCCTATAACAAAAGGCGCAAACCTTTCCTTATCATAGGTCACGCAAATGTTCAGATCAGATTCCAAAATGCCTTCAAGCTTTAAGCTATGGTATTGCTCCTGCCTTTCCCTGTCTTCATTCAAGAGATCTATGGACTTTAGTCTCTCCCTTAAAAAAGAGTCCTTAACCTTTAGGCGGGTAGTTTTGTCTTTTATCAATATAAAGTTCCATGGCTGCGAATAGCCAACCGAAGGCGCATGATGTGCGGCCTTTAAGATATTGTAGATGGTTTTGTCTTCAATGCTTTTGCTTGTGAACCGCTTTCTTACATCCCGCCTAGAAAACACAACATTATAAAAGATATCTTTTTCCAATTCACTGAATTTTTTATTGTAAAGTTGTTTGTCCATGCTATCCACAAGTCCCCATTATTTTCAGTTTTGCTTTTAGTAGCTTCTTGATAATGATTTATCTGTTTTGTTCAACTGTCTTGGTGTCCCATATTCATTTTGATAATGTGCCTAAACAAAGAAAGAAGAGAAGAACCATCACCACTACTGATTGAATGATATCAATTGGTGTCTTCTTTTGGGATGGTGTATTTTCTTTGTTGTGGCAACATTATGTACACACATGCTCCGCCACACATAGTGCAAGGCACATTGTTGCCTTCGTGTTGCCCGCTGTGGCGGAAATGGATTTCCTTTGCTTTTTCCGGATCTATTGACAAGGATAACTGCTTTTCCCAATCAAGGGTTCTCCTTGCTTCGGTCATCTCCATGTCCCATCTTATTGCCCTTTCCCTTATTTTTACCAAGTCTCCAGCATGTGCAGCTATCCTGTATGCTATCAACCCTTCTTTAACCTCGTTTTCGTTTGGAAGCCCCAGGTGTTCAGCAGGTGTCAGGTAACACAAAAGGTCCACGCCTTCAGCGGCTGAAATTGCAGCCCCGATGGCACTCGCAATGTGGTCATAGCCAGAGGCCACATCTGTAACTAGGGGTCCAAGAACATAATACGGTACCTCCCCTATCAGTGACTTGGCCAATCTCACGTTTGCAGATACTTCGTTCAGGGGGACGTGACCCGGACCCTCAACCATCACCTGGACATTGTTTTCATAAGCTGTTTTAGCCAGCCTGGAGACATTTATCATTTCTGAGACTTGCAACTCATCATGGGAGTCAAGTATGGAGCCAGGTCGTAATGCGTCTCCTAGGCTAAAAGTTACATCATATCTTTTTGCCATTTCACAAAGATAGTCAAAATGCTCATGGTATGGATTTTCTTTATTGTATTTTAGCATCCATGCGGCCGTTATGGTTCCGCCTTTGGAGACAACACCTGCATGTCTTTTGACCTTCATGATTCTTTTTGCCAAATCTAGTGTTATCCCGGAATGGATTGTTGTGTAGTCGACACCGTCTTTTGCGTGTTTCTCAAATGCGTTCAAAAAGTCATCCTCCGTTATGTTGAGAGGGTTTTTGTATTTCACAACACCATGTCCATAAGCCTGGTAAATTGGCACAGAGCCAAATGTTACGGATGAGGCCGCATCAAGTAATTTCTCCCGAATCAGATCTAGATCCCCGCCATCGGAAAGGTCCATCATCGTATCTGCCCCGTATTTCATTGCAACCTTTGCTTTTGAAATCTCTTCATCTAGGTTCTGATACAAAGTTGACGTTCCAATGTTTACATTAACTTTTGTTTTTAGTCCCTTTCCAATCCCAACCGCCTTGATTTTCTGCTTTCTGGCATTATTTTTTGGGATTATTATTGAACCATTGGCAACATTTTTTACAACAAAATCTATATCCAAATCTTCATCTTTTGCTACCTGTCTCATCTCTTCAGTGGCAATTCCCCTTTTAGCCGAACTTAGTTGTGTGCCCATTTTTTATTATGTGGGTACAGACTATAAATGATTTGAGTTATGGTCATAGGCAAAATTTGTTTACATGTGCCAGACCTTATGTATCAGGGTTTAGATCCCCGAAACGTATAAAGAACTTAAACCACGTTTGAGATGCTGCTTCTGTAATAGCAACAGCCACTCCGCCACCACTTCTAAATAGGTTGCAGATGCTGAGCTAATCAATGTGCCAGAAGCAATAAGAAAGTTCCAATTGGAGGGTAGCAAAGGTAGTGGTTGCAATCCAAATGATTATCCATTAACTTACACTAAACTAAAAGTAGTGGACCTGCTGTTAATCAGGTGACGATAACTCACAAATTCTAGATTGCTTGGAGAACCGATGAATAAATCTAATAAAGAATACAACAAATATCAAAGCCGGCGCCGCTTTAGGCGGCGCCAATACCTACAACCAAAGATATGGCAACACAGAAAGATTATAGATTATAAGTCAGCATACAGGCTTGATCAATCTCTAACTCCTAACGAATCCATATCCACACTTTTGAGATTGTGATAATGTGCGCTAAAATAGACAAGGGATCTCTGTTGCTGTAGTGGAGTGTTCTGTCCACCCCTGCTTGTATAATTTTAATGTGTTGGCTAAGTGTACAGTTGATGTATGCTGTGGCCACTTTTGTAAGAAGGGGGTTGCCGACTACTACAATATCATCAATGTATGATAGCAATCTGTAAACATATTGTTGTCCAATATCGCTTCAATATTATTTGATTTTAATGTTTTCGGTAACCTCCTTTAAGATTATGTTCTCATCACCATTTTGATTCTTTAACATGTTCATAAACATGTCAAATTGTTTAGTTGCTTCTTCGATCCCTTTGGACTCTTTTACATCTTCCACAAGTGTATTTAGAGCGTCCTCGATTCCCTGTCTTATCAATAAATTCTTGGTGCCTACAGATGAGTCGCACCATTTACTTGAAATATCGTTAGGATCGCCTTTTCTTTCAATTCGCGTTAATTTGGTTATTTCAAACCTATACTTTAAGAGACTGTGGTATTGTCTTTTTTGCTCCAGTATGGTGTAAGCTTTTGCCAGTCTTATCTAAAATTTTGTTTATTTCCTCAGGGGTGGCGTTTTTTTCTTTTGCCAAGTTTAACAGTTCTTTGGTTAGATTAAAATAGTCTGATACGATATTGGCTACCTTTTCATCATACGGCGTCTTGTCCTGATATGTTAATCCCTTCTTTCTATCGATTACCGAATCATAATCTGGCCTAATAGGATATTTTTTATCCTCCATCGAAGGCCATACATCAACAACATAAACTTCCAAATCGGGTATTTTTTCTGCTTCTTCCACCTCTGTCCAGTAGTCTTGGTGTGACCGTATCAAATCCCTTAATGGGGTGTTGCTTAGAATGCCACCAAACCAAAATCGT
This sequence comes from Nitrososphaeraceae archaeon, assembly GCA_016782315.1. Lineage (GTDB taxonomy): Archaea > Thermoproteota > Nitrososphaeria > Nitrososphaerales > Nitrososphaeraceae > Nitrosocosmicus. The sequence continues at coordinate 3,305 of JADDOQ010000115.1, forward strand.
CTGTGACTGCTAATGTTACTTTGCAACTGCTGATTTTGTTGTTGCGAGTCTGCCCTTCCTCTGTTTTCCCTTTCGCCATCACCATCATATTCATAATTTATAGGAACGTATGTGTAATCATAATGTATTGGCACAGAAGTGCTAGCAACAATGTGCTCAACCATCAATTCCTTATCATAATGGATTTTCTGATGGTATGTTTCTGATTGCTGGTCGTATCCATATTCTGTGTTTCTGGAGCCATCTTTTTTTGGATAGCTGTCAAAAACAACTGTTTCACACTCTTCAACGTCAACACTGACTGTCAGCAGCCTTGGTTGTTTTATTGGCGGTTGTGTCTTATCATCTCCATAATAGCTTGTTGCTATCGGAAAGTGGACATTGTTCTTTATGCTCTCCCTCAATGGGATGTTATCATATACATACCAAGTATTACTTGGAATACTGAAATCATCAAAGAACCTGTCATCATAGACTTTTTGTGGTTTTGAGAACATGTTTTCAGCTCCGGATAACATATACTCTTTGGTAGAAAAATACCTTCTAGCGGCCTCCCCATTAGCGGCGGTAGGATTGTCCTGACGTCTCTGATCCCAAACCGCCATCCAGGATTTTTCACTCCAAGCCAATGGCCAATTAAACCAAAACAGCCCCAATTGCTAAGTTCTGGGGTAGACGATACATCATCCCAGAATTTTAATAGGCTGGAGGGAGCGCCTTCCCATGGTCCATTCTTTTGTACATGATTTACTAAAATTGCCCGTTGATAGCGCCAATAGAAGTTCCCGCGATTATATCAAATATGTTCTCATTTTTATCCTGATCTTTTTTTATCCAATTGTACATACGTTGAAAACACCTGCTTCATAGGCTCCAATGGACCCTCCACCCTGCAACACTAAAGTCCTCTGCTTAGAGGGTATATTTTTAGAAACCTATCAAAAACTACTTGATCTTTATTAAACAATTTGGTATTTAAGAATTTTAAGATTTATTCTATTTATTTAGCATAAATCATTTACATACCAAAACAAGCAGGGAAAACAAGAATGAAGAACCGGGAAACCCTAGTAAGTCTTTGAGTAAGTATTCATGGACAATATGAAAGATGGTGCTGATGATGAATATGATGGTGTCCACTTCTTATCCTGCTTTATTTTTTTGTTACAGTGGATTGCCGGCTTGAAAGTTGGCAACGGACAATTGACTTTGAAAAAGTTTTGGGCTACCAGTCAATGAATAAGATTATAATAGTTTGGAAGAATCTTGCCAATTGTTTTGCTTATGCTGAATTTTTTGGTTGCCGCCTTTTTAGTGCCAAGTAAGCAACATCTAGCAAATGGTGACCAAACACCGTCCGTCCATTTCTCTATTAATGGTGCTTAAAACAGCATATTGGTTGAAGATGTATGTTGGATTGGGTTCAGCATTTTGATGGTCAGGAGATAATGTAAGCAACAACTTCGATAGTCAATCATGGACAAGTCAGCGGCGGTGTTCTGGAGAGCCACCAAATACAAGAGTTGAAACCATAGATCACTGATGGACAAAACATTCGTACCTAATCGCTGCTGCAACAAGACGGTTAATCCCATAAAGAAGGAGATAATGGTTGCAGCCAATTTGCAATGGCGCTTATAGCATAGGTGACAGTTGTGGCCAAGTTTATGTCATTAAGAATGACATTCTTTTTGCTATTTGGATATAGTTACCCTTAAAACCTTTGTTGATATATATCAACTGAAAGGAACGATAAAAAAGGATTGTCTGGAAAATTCCAAAAGCCTATTTACGAAACTGCATTATTTTCTCTTGACTTAGGAACAATTGAGTTTATGAAATGGTTAATCTCAAAAGACACCAATTTTGGCGATAGTTTGATTCATGTCTAGGACTTCCTGGAAAATAAATATGTTATCTTGTTTGATAAGAGCATTTCAAAAAACATTATAGTTGATCACAGAGGCAGCATGCCTTTGTGCATTCCTTGTAATTCTGATGATTGCGGTCATGTTGGATTCGCCATTTGCCTAAAACAATATTATGATAGAAATGACAATGTGATCTTTTAAAGATCTATTAAATAGTCTTAGACCAACACTTAAGAAAACAATAATACCTTTTTCAGTTGGACTTCAATTTGTGATGTTGTTGAGGCGGCCAAAGCCGCCGCTGAATCAACAGGTTACAACGGTCCTGTTAACTTGATTAGGACAAAGATTGATTTCTATAGTAATAGCGGTCATTAATAAACTATGTTATATAATAAGTATCAATGAGCGATACACTTGATGATGCAGCAAAGAAATTGAAAAACAGTCAACAAGACTTTAACGCCAAAGCTGAGACCACGGGAGACCATGCCGAGGGAAAGCCCAGTTCGGAAACCCTAAACAAGGCAAAAGAAAAGGTTAAAGACGCCTTTTCCTAGATTTTTTAGGTTTTACAATACTAGTTATATCATATTCATTCAGTTTTTAGAAATAACTCCAGATCTGCTAATAGTCTGAACCAGAACAAAATACAAAATACCTTTTTCAGTTGGACTTCAATTTGTGATGTTGTTGAGGCGGCCAAAGCCGCCGCCAAATAAAGCAGTTAAATCTTAAGTTACTTATAGGCACAACAATAACTCTGGTCGCTGCTGCAATAGATATGTTATTTGATAAGAAGAGGATGGCAACCAATGTCCATGTTTATTATTCACCAAGGCAAAAAGAGAGACATCGGGTTTTGTAATTTGCAGCAGAGATGGTTGTATTGGATAATGCTTTTTAGATGCTGCTAAATATCTTATAACACTTAAATTTTGTTTAATGTGGATTTAAACGATGAATGCAGAAATTATTGGAGGGAGTATCCAACAAGTAGCTAATAGCCTGTTTGTGGGCGTATTTGTAGCGTCTGCATTCATTATCGGCTCATTGGTGGCTATTTATGTAAAATATTCTCCAAAAATTAAAGGGGATTTTGCTGCTTTTGGCGCGGGGGTATTCCTTGCGGCAATAGCCTTCTCACTGATTGATGAATCTCTAAAGCAGGCAAATGTGCCTACAATGATTTTTGGATTTGCTTTGGGTGCAGCTGTGTATAGCATTACGAATCATTATATTAGAAAAAAGTCAAAATACAAAAAAGAAAAGCAATCCGAAAATAGGGATAACAGCAATAAAAGTAATGATGATGACAAAAAGGAGAAGGGGGGTGGCAATCAGGACGGCTCCAGCCAAAACGTCATTGTTGGCACTATCCTTGATAGCATTCCTGAAACCCTGTTTGTTGGTGTAATAATTGCCATGCAACTTCATGGACTAATCGGTGCAGCAATAGCACTGTTCTTGGGTAATCTGGGTGCTACGCTAAATGGCGCAAAATTAATGATAGAGCAGGGACAATCTAAACCAAAAGTCATTAGGCAATGGGTAACTGATTTTGCAGTAGTCGCTGCAGCTGGACCTGCAGGCTATTATCTTGTAAAGCCACTCTCAGGGAGCATATGTCGATTATTATGGGTTTTGCAGCAGGAACGTTAATGATATTTGTTTCAAGAGAACTAATCCCCCAGGCGTATAAGGAAGATTCGGGTTATGTGGTGGATGTATCAATAGTAACAGGATTTTTGGTTGGATTTGTGCTTTTTCATTTTCTGTAAAGAAGGACCCTACCGTTTATCCTGTATTATATAAGGTATAAGATAAAATCTTAGTAGAATATTTGTATTGATTAAACATGGAATTTATTTATGTTTCTTTCCCCTTGATAGATGAGAACCGCTCGGCCAGTGGAGCAGGTATAGTAGGTCAAGGCAGTCTGTATTTAGGCGATTGAGGCTTTGCTTGCAGGATATTATTGTGTGCTTATAAGAGGCGTTTGAGGGGAGCACCTTGCTAGCCAAAAACACATACTCTCGCTTAACTGCTGAAATGGCTTCCCCAACCGATTCCTCTGCCCTTCCGTTTCCATACATATCTGCAGTGTCAATATGGGTCATTCCTAGATCAAGGCCCATGTGGAGGGTTTT
>JADDOQ010000116.1 GCA_016782315.1 Nitrososphaeraceae archaeon
AGCAAATATCATGCATGAATTTATCTTGGTATTACGAAAAGGGGATGTAAAATCCGGTAGAACACAAAGAAGGGATATTCTTCCTGCTACCCATGAAGAATGGACAAAAGAAATTGCTAATTCAGTATGGCATTTGGCACCAGTTCCACCCGGTTTTATAAATCATCCATGTCCATTTCCTGAAGAAATTCCATACAGGCTTATGAAGTTATATTCCTATAATGGAGATATAGTTTTAGATCCCTTTAATGGGAGTGGTCAGACTACCAAAGTTGCGTATAAACTAGACAGACATTTTTTGGGGATTGATATAAGACAAGAATATGTTGATTTAGCTCAAAATAGGTTATCCAATGAACCTCTTCATATCAGATCAGAGGCTTTGATTGCAAACTGGAAAAAAATAGCATCACATACCGTTTAATGGATCAAATTATATTTTAAGGTGAATTATTTATCTCACACGATGAAAGTATTAAAAATCATAAAGCATCATTTATTTTATACAACTGCTTTATCCTTTGAAATATTTGATTTTATAACTAATATTCCTAAAAGATATAGCAATAGCATTGGAATCGAAATAAACCACATGGTAAGTCCACTCCCATCTGGGGTAATGACCGCGCCGAAAATTACTATCACTATTAGTGCGTACCTAAAATTCTTTAACCAAAATCTATTGCCTATCAAACCAGTTAAAGATATGATATACATTATCATAGGCAGCTGAAATGATACACCAAATGCAATGAAAAATTGCAGAACAAAACTTACAAATTCATTTATACTCAAAAAAGATAAAATTCCCAAAGATTGTCCATATTGATATAAAAAAGTAAGTATAACTGGAATAGCAATAAAAAATGAAAAAAATATTCCTGTCAGGAATAGAATAGTTATTGGAACAATGAGTTTGAGAAGCGTTTTAGCTTTGGTTTTTTTGGAAATTGCAGGGCTTATAAACCCAAAAATTTCTCTTACTATTATTGGAATTGTACCTGTAATACCCAATAAAATTGATACAGTGATCTGAGCAAACAACGATTGACCTGGGGCAGTTTGAATTAGTTTTACTCCTTCCGGAAGCAGATTATTACTTAAAAATAAAGTTATTTGGCTTGCAATGTTGTTATAAACAGCTGGATAAAAAAAATAAAAAGAATGATTGTTTATAGTTATTAGCTGAATACCAAATATTGAGGAAAACAACACTATTGAAATAGCAAAAACAATTATTCGTAGAAACCGTATTCTAAGTTCATTTAGATGATCAGTGAAATACATCTCCCCTGGGGCCATATGTGATATAGGGTATTTTTGTACACAATAAAAAATATAAACCATTCAAAAAGGAAAAGAAAATGTTATAATGTTAAATTTCACATAGAAAATCAATTTGCTAATAGAAAAGAAAATTTGTGTTTCTATACCTTTAGTTGATGAAGACATATCTGGCATTGAGAATAAGATTGTAAGTGTATTAAAGGAAGATGTCAGTTTTATAGAATTTCGATTTGACTATCTAAAGGATTTTGACAACGTCGAATTAATCCTTGAGAAAATTTCAAAATACAACAAGCAATCCATTTATACGTTAAGACCTATTACTGAAGGGGGAAAATATGCTGAAGGTGATTCAAAAAGAGTAACTCTCCTAAAGAAATTGGCATTAGCTAGGCCAATGTTGTTGGACTTGGAATATACTATTATATCAACAAATGATGAATTGGCAGACTTCATTGACGATAACAGCATTAGGACTTTAATATCATGGCATGATTTTGCAAATACTCCAAATCAGGAATTCTTGGTTGATTTGATTGATAAGATGAGGGTCTTTAGCCATTTCATTAAAATAGTCACTACTGCTAACACTATTGAGGATTCTATTCGTATCTTGAAATTATATAAGCTAATAGGCACAAACCTCAATCTTATTGCATTTTCAATGGGCGAATTAGGTATCATTTCGAGGGTTTTGTGCAATATTGTTGGTGATTCACCGTTTACCTATGCAACAGGTGAAAATGCAATTGCTCCGGGTCAACCCACCATAAACCAAATGAAATCGATATATTCACTCTTTCAAGATAAATTGATATGATTGTTTCCGGTATTTTCGATTATTCTATATATTTTTTTATTTTGTATTTTTGAATTCTGGCATTATGTCTCAACCTGTATCCACAACAGGGACAAAACAATCCATTCCATTTTATAAATATGTCGCAAATTTGACAACGCTTTTCATTCTCACCATAACGAAGAGTCTTTGGTATTTTTTTAGATTTATGCCTTATGCAAATCCCCCTGCAAGTCATTGCCTACAAAAAACTCCATATTCCGAATGAATGTTAATTTTTATCTTTAATATAATATTTATTTAGTGATTTTTCCGCTAATATAATAGTATTCTAACTCAATAATTTTTAAAATAATTAAATATAGACAAACCCTATTAAAACAGTATTCTTAATGAATAAAAATGCACTAAAAGGAAATGGGGATTCGAGAAAATCTTTCAAATCCTTTTGTATAATTGGTGACCCAGTTAGCCATTCTTTATCCCCTCTGATACACAATTCGGCTTTTAGTTCTTTGAATCTAAATTATTCTTATATCGCTTTTAGGGTTCCACAGACGGAGCTCGAGGAATCCGTTTATTCATTAAAAAAAGCAGATATTGCGGGATTCAATGTTACTTTACCGCATAAGGTAAATGTTATTAATTTCATTGACGATCTCTCAATAGAGGCACAAAAAGCAGGAGCGGTTAATACTGTTAATAACGAGAATGGAAAATTAATCGGATATAACACTGACATTCATGGTTTGATAGCCCCATTAGAAAAACGGCAAATAGATTTTGATGGTATTGAAATCTTAATTTTGGGCGCCGGAGGATCCTGCAGGGCAGCATTAGTAGCGTTGTCAGAAAAAACAGGTATTAAAAAGATAAATATAGTTAATAGAGACCAAAAAAAACTTGATAAAATAATATCCATGGGTAAAGAATTGGGACTTAATTGTATTCCTTTAAACTATGATAATAATAATGTCTTAAAGGAAGTTTCTTTAAATTCTAAAATAATAATAAATGCAACATCTATAGGATTAAATAATGAATTAAGTCCCTTAAAATCAAATTTTATGAGCGAGGGTGCTTTTGTTTTTGATATAGTTTATAGACCGGTATTTACGAATTTGCTAAATAATGCTAAAGATGCCGGATGCAATCTAATTTTTGGCTATGAAATGCTTTTACATCAGGCAAAAAAGTCCTTTGAAATTTGGACTGGCTTACAGGGACCACTGGATGTAATGGAAAAATCATTGTTTGGTATTTTTGGTGAACCAAAGTAAGTTGAAAAAGCCAACGACTACTTCCACAGTATATGGAGCGGTATCCATTATTAATGCCATAGCGACTGGGAAAGGCTCCACTTTGGGGATATCCCTAAAGGTTAAAGCTAAAATAACATTGGAGCCAGGTTTTACAGGAATTTCAAAAAACTTTGCCAACGATAAACTGGTTAATAGGATAATAAGATCAATTATTCCAAGTAAAGTACTAAATAATAATTTTATTTCCATAAACCTTACATCGGATATTCCTGCTGGCTGGGGATTAAAGAGTTCTAGCGCTGTTTCTAATGCTATATCTCTAGCTTGTTATAAATTGATTAAAGAAGAGATTTATGATAGGGCTGTTCTAAACACAGCTGTCAATTCGTCATTGTGGGCCAAGGTGAGTGTAACGGGCGCATTTGATGACGCTTGTGCATGCTATTTTGGTGGAATCATTTTGTCAGATAACCATTATAAAAAATTAATTAAAAGAGAACCAATTAACAATGATTTGTGGGTAATAATCTTTTTACCCAATGGAATTTATCGGGGGGATATAATGAAATTGAAATTGCATAAAGAACTTTTCAATCACGCATTCAGACTCGCAATAAAGGGTGACTATTGGAAGGCAATGAACCTAAATGGCATTTTAATCAATTCAATTCTTTATAACAATTATGATCCATTATTATGTGCAATTGAAAATAATTGCTTAGCTGTAAGTTATTCTGGTAATGGCCCAGCAATCGCAGCCGTGGTTTATAAGGATAACATCGACAATATGAAGGCCTCACTTCAGAATTATGATGGGAAATTAATCGTATCTCAGGTTAACAATCTCAAGGCTTTTGTTGAATAGTATTAATACCAATTCTATTGAATTATAGTGCTGGTATAGAATGGCAAAAATAACTGTTAAAAAATCTCACTTGAGTGGGAAAATATCTTGTCCTCCAAGTAAAAGCTATTCTCATCGCGCAATAGTTGTTTCCTCATTATCAAATGGAGAATCCAATTTAAAGAATGTTCTTATATCAAGGGACACTATTGCAACAATTAATTGTTGTAAAATGCTTGGAATCACAATAGAGTCTGAGCCTTTTACCAAGAGAGAACAACAATCATCATATAGCGCAGATCAATCGTTTCCAAATGCAGTTAGACATCTAAAAATATCAAGCAAAGGCGGTAGATCTGGGTTTATTACCCCTGAGGATATTCTAAATGCAGAAAATTCAGGAACAACAATAAGGCTTTTATCGTCTATGTGTTCATTAGTTAATAACGGCTTTACCGTTTTGACCGGGGACAAAAGTTTAAGAAAAAGACCAATGGGCGATCTCATCAAATCACTTAATCAATTAGGGGTTGAATGCTTTTCAACTAATATTCACAATACCCCACCGTTAATAGTAAAGGGTGGTGGAATGGAAGGTGGAGAAGCCATAATAAATGGGCAAATATCAAGTCAATTTATTTCATCATTGTTACTGTCTTGTATTTACGCTAAAACAAAAACTATAATTAAAGTTTTTGGAAATCAAGTTTCAAAGCCTTACATAAACTCTACAATTTCAATAATGAAAAAATTCGGTATCGAAATAGAAAACAATCTATACAAGACAGATAAAGAAAAATCCTTTTCTGATCCCATTAGTATCAAAGACAATGCTCATTCTAATGGTGTAAAAACGGTTGAGAGAAACAATGCCATAACAGAATATTATACCATCCCAAATGAAAAAGACTATTCACCCACAACTTTCAGAGTTCCTGGGGATTTTTCAACTGCTGCATTGCTTATCTCTTCGGCGATATTGGGTGATGGTGAATTAACCATAGATAATCTAGACTTCTCTTTGCCCCAAGGGGATTCTAATATAATTAACATAGTAAAGGAAATGGGTGCGGATATTACTGTAGACAAAAGAAATGGAAAAATAAAAGTTATTGGAACAAAGTTACTTGAGGGTGGTGAATTCAATTTGAAAGATACGCCTGATCTTTTACCTGTCGTTTCAATTCTTTCATTGAAATGCAAAAATTCAATAAAAATTACCGGTATATCCCATGCCAGATATAAAGAAACAGATAGAGTAGCAAACATTGCTACTCAATTGAATAAATTTGGAGCAGAAATTAAGGAGGAGTTTGATTCTATTGCGATTAACCCACCAAAAGAAATTAAGAACGCATCAATAAACTCTTTTGAGGATCATAGACTCTTTATGGCATTCTGTATTGCTTCATTGATGACTGAGAAATCAGAAATTGATGGAGCAGAATTTGCAGATGTCTCCTATCCCGGATTTGTTGGTGAAATGAAAAGGCTGGGAGCTTCAATAGTTTAATCGGTGTTAATAGCGAGGAATTGTTTCACAAGCCAACCATATAGCCATAGTGCTAAAGTTTCCAAATGATTGGTATATGAAAACATGCCATGTTTTAGACGAAATTAAGCAAGAGCATGAGAATCCTGATTTTAACATATGACCTAATTTACTAGAGGGTTGAAACATTATCAAATTTGTTAAGAATAATAATATATTGGAATTACAAATTTAATTTTATATGCCCGCAAACACCATTGGAGATCGTTTTTCAATTACAAGCTTTGGAGAGAGTCATGGCAAATGTATTGGTACTATTGTTGATGGATGTCCTGCGGGTTTAAAATTAGATGAATTAGACATACAGCCTTTGTTAGATTTAAGAAGACCAGGACAATCGACGATAACCACTCAAAGAAAAGAAGTCGATAAAGCTTCTATTTTATCTGGAGTCTTCAATGGATTTACTACCGGTGCTCCCATCTGTATGATAATTTGGAATAGTGATGCTGATTCAAGATCTTATGAGGAAATAAAGAATACTCCAAGACCAGGACATTCCGATTATCCGGCATATATAAAGTATGGGGGTTTTGCTGATTATCGGGGAAGTGGAAGGTTTTCTGGACGTCTAACAGCAACTATGGTAATGGGAGGGGCCATAGCATTAAAAATATTGAATGAGGTGTTAAAAATTCGGATCATTAGTTATACGAAATCAATAGGAGATATATTTTGCAATACTGAAAACATGTCTTTAGATGAATTATCAAATAAAAGATATTCCAATGATGTGCGGTGTCCTGATTTTGATACTGCTTTGAGGATGAAAGAGTCTATACTATTGGCAAGAAAACAAGGCAATTCTCTTGGTGGGGTAATAGAATGCACAACCAGTAATATCCCGGCAGGTCTTGGAGAGCCCATATTTGAATCAATTGAATCAGAAATATCAAAAGGCTTGTTTAGTATTCCTGCCGTCAAGGGGGTTGAATTTGGTTCGGGTTTTGATGGTTCGAGTCTATCAGGATCCCAAAATAATGATACGTTTTATATAGAAAATAATTCGGGAGCAATATTGACTAGGTCAAATAATTCAGGCGGAATTCTTGGCGGCATAACAAATGGAATGCCATTAAAGTTTAGAATTGCATTTAAACCTGCGGCGTCTATATCTATGACTCAAAGAACAGTAAACATAGAGAAAAAAACCGAAACCGATTTACAAGTCAAAGGGCGCCATGATCCTTGTGTTGTACCAAGAGCCCCACCTGTTGTTGATAGTATAGTTGGCATGGTATTGGTGGATCATTGTATAAAATGTAATTTAATACCGAGAGTGCTAAAAGAATTGAATAACCGGTGATATGAGGAGAAATTTACATGACTATTGAAAAACTTGATGGTTTAAGAAGCGATATGAAAATAGTAACACAGAATATAATATCTTTAATTAATCAAAGGATGGAAATTGCAAAAAAAATTGGCGAAATCAAAAGTGAATTGCAATTGAGAGTCGTTGACGATAAGGCCGAACAAGAAATTAAGAACTATGTTTTGCATAATTCCAACAATAAGGGATTAGATCCTGAAT
>JADDOQ010000248.1 GCA_016782315.1 Nitrososphaeraceae archaeon
TTATCCTTAACAAAAACATACTCTAGAGGGTTTTGGCTATTGTTATTTAAATTAATATCAGTAATATTAGAGCCAAGGAGATTGACCTTTATTTCATTTTTTTCTATATTGACTATATCCTGAATTATGGCTGTAGTGCCTGTGGGGAAAGGCGAAATAAAAAGCGAATCTACAACATAGCCGTCCTCTGCATAAGTAGTAAGATATGCTACAGAAATAACGCTTAGAAATGATATCCATAGCATAGACCTGACTATATGCAAATGATAGTTAGAATATAACGAGAATTTTATTAAAGTTTGTGTTATGAGCAGATTTGTTTTTTATACTTCAAACGATCCCCACATACATAAGGTCAAACATTTGGATCATTCGTTCATCATATTTGATTTATAGTACCAAACTAAATCAGCATTATTTAAAATATACTCCATCAATGAGGTTCCTCAAAATTCTTGATCCATCTGAAAGGGATCACAGATTAACTGAGTAATTCGCACATGTCGATTTAACAACTGCTTCCCTTTCTCTGTGGCGATATAGAATACAATCCCATTTTGTGTGTATTGTTTTAATAATCCCCCATGGCTTAAGAGATTGGTATAGTAACTAGTTTGCTCATAATTGAGTCTTGCTTTAAGCATGAGTTGGGTCTTTCTCCTTCGTTCTATGCATATGAGTATAATGTCAGCCATTATTTCCATAGACTCTCGGCATGTTTTTCTTTTATCCGTCGTCATCATATTTTACTGATAGTCCTATAGTGTGGATTGTAGATTAGGGCAATGCTGAAACGATGGTGGAACAGGGGTTCCAACATTACAAGTTATCAATATTGCCATCCTATGGTTTATTTGCTGCATTATTTACTATCCTTATGATGCAATTATCTAACAGCCACAACGAGATATTGCGATATGTCCGAAACAATTAGCTCGTCTTTATACTGGAGAAAAATTATCTGCTTTATTTGAGATTGATAAATAACATTAAAGTCAAAAGTATGAGTAAGCAAAAAACGCCGAATCATTCCAATATCCAAATAATTCTCTTTGCTTTGTGGACTAAACTATATTTCATTTCATATGAGCAATGGATCATTTACATTACCGAAATTCTATGGCATCTATTATTTGGCAACATCATTTGCTAAAGGTTTCATATTTGCGTGATGCCATAATTGGACCTCAAGCCTCATCACCCTATGTAGTACAATTCATAGCGATAAAATTTGACAATGATAATGATAATAAAAAAACAGCAAATTAAATTGCAATTTCAATATAATCTTTAATATCAGATAAATAACCATTTCTCATGGCCTCATTAATATTAAAAAAAACATGAACAAAATTAATAAAAATGCATCGAACATAAATCATTTGACAAACTTTACCGTTATTGTTCAATGCGGTTACCAAATGGTGGTTTAAGATTATGTCAGTGTTTAAGATTCCCAGGTGGATGCGCGCATTTGAAATCGGCTTGGGGATAGTAATTTTAGTATTATCTGCAATTGTTATTTTAAATCCAATAAGCGGATTCTTATCCATTATCTGGATCTTGGGGTACTTTTATTTGTAATAGGTATCGAAATGATAGCCAGTCATACATTCACACATCAAAAGTCTCGTTTTGCATGGATAGCTTTGGGTATAGCTGTAATCATGCTTGCGATTATTGCCGTAGCGTTCCCATTGATCACCTCAATAATTGTGGTAACCTTATTGGGAGACGCTTTACTATTTAGTAGTATTTCAAAGATAATTCACGGTGTTTACAACAAGCAAAGGAACAGATGGAACAGAGGATTAAGTGTGGCAACTTGGGTGTTTTCGACCATCTTGGCAATTACGATACTAGTTTTCCCGGTGTTTGGCATCGCGTTTGCCGGTTTATTAATAGGTATTTCACCGCTTATAACAGGAATTCAAATGATTTCATCTGGAGTTTCGGGAAAGATGGCGAATAACAGCATGAAAGATTTAAGGTAATCGGCATCAAAAACAGATTTCAGCTGCCTTTTTTTATGAGCTAGTAGTATATCCCTTGGGTACTCAAAGTAGTGGAAAAGGATATTAGCATCATACAGTAATGG
>JADDOQ010000249.1 GCA_016782315.1 Nitrososphaeraceae archaeon
GTTTAATTTTGTTTCATGAGTTCAGTTTTCTGCAATAACTCCACAAGAGATCTAATAGCTTCTTGCATATAGCAATGGCTCTCTGTACACGTCCCTATCATTTGTAAAGTAGCCACGGCCGTTTCCGTCACATATTGTTGATGGTGTTGATCCTTTACCTAAAAGAGCATTACGCACCTCTGCTGGAGATGAGCCAGGGTGTTTAGTCTCGTATAACGCAGCTGCTCCCGCAACATGGGGTGCGGCCATGCTTGTACCGCTCAATGTTGCATACGAGTTTCCCTTGTATGTGGAGTATATCTTGACCCCGGGAGCTGCCATGTCCACAACAACGCCATAATTGCTAAAGCTTGCAAGGGTGTCATCGCTTCCAAAGCCTGTGCTTGGTCCTTTTCCTCCACATTTGCCATCGCTATCCCCTATTGCAGATACAGCTATTACATTGGGATTGTTGGCGGGGGAAAATGTAGAAGCATCTTTGCCTGAATTTCCTGCTGCCACAACAAATGTAATTCCAGCCTTTACGGAATTATTAATTGCCGTATCAAAAGCAATAGATTTGCATTCACACCCGAAACTAAGGTTGGCAACCTCTATTTGGCTCGCATATTGTGTTATAAGGTCAATGCCTTTTATTACGGTCGAGAGGTCTCCCGAGCCATTTTTATCTAAAACCTTTATTGCCCATAGTTTTGCGCCAGGAGCCATGCCGACAACGCCAATGGAGTTATCTTTAGCTGCTGCAATACCTGCAACATGGGTGCCATGTCCGTTGTCATCGTTTGCTGATGACGTACCCGCTACAAACGTCTTTTGCCTGTAAACATAAAGATCAGAATGACTAAATTGTATTCCAGTATCCAGAATGGCTATGTCTGCATTGACACTTCCATATCCATTCCCTGACCTTGTGGAACTCAAGTCCCCATCAACCCTGTTGATTCCATTTGGCAATGTTTGAGCAAATGCTTGAACTTTTACATCTTTTTCGACATAGTCTACAAACGGGTTCTTTTCAAGTGCCTCTATAACCTTCTCGTTATGGACCCTGATTGCAAATCCGTTTAATGCATTTTCATAATTATGAAGTATCTCTGTTCCTTTGATGTCCACCTGGTTTGCAACTTTAGAAAGAATCTCACGCCAATTCAAGGTGTCATCCTTTAGAACTACGATGTATTGATCTGGTATTGCCTTTCCCCCAATTGGTTCTTGTAAAGAGAGTGATGATGGCAATAATGTGGATGATGGTGGTGGAGATAGTTTATTGTCCTCAGAATCTCGGTCATTGTCATCTTTATTATCTTTCGCATTTATGCCCGGAATCAGCTTGTATAATTCTTCAAGATTGTTATTTCTGGTCCCATCAGTATTTTGATTTTTATTGGCATCATCATCACCATTAAGATTGAAAAAGGGAATGTTTGGCACACCGATGTTTTGCGCATATGATGTTTGCGGAGAAATGGAGGAGAACATGCCTGTTATCACTATAAAAAAAGTTATAATCAAGTTTGCAGAAACATTGGATTTTTTATTCACAAAAACAAGATAATTACTTGATTTAAAAGAAATGTTAAAACATCTTATATAGTAATGCTTTCTATCTTGATTCTGTTCTATAATTTTGTGCAGATCTTGTTTTGCTTTTATAAAAGGTTACAAACTATTAATTGATCTGTTTTGTAAGGAACTTTTGGTATTCGGAAATTGTAAAAGAATACACATATAAAATATATCAATAATCGAAAAAACGATTACAAAATTTAAAAAGTTAATCGTTATCCATCATAATTGCAATTTAAAAACGAGCAAAACAGCCAGCCATCCTAAAAACCATTATATAGTTTTTCCTCACTTTTTAGATTAATGCATAACCATCTGATAGAATTATCTATTATGTTAATTGGTGTTATTTTGGTATCTACCATCATGGAGACACAAATGTTCTATGCTCAAACATCAAACGAATCTGATGCCACTCAATGCGTTGCGACTCCTTGTGAACTTCCTACCTCTCAACCTTTGCCGGCAGAACAAAATACCACCAACACAATTGTAATGCCTACAGATGAAACACAGTTGTCCGATGAAT
>JADDOQ010000250.1 GCA_016782315.1 Nitrososphaeraceae archaeon
AGTGTAGGTATAGTTAATATTTACAATAATGAGGTAAAGTAAAACAAAAAACAAAAACAATACATCGTCTTTTTAGATTTTTTTTATGTTTTATCAATAAATTACCACAATAATTTAAGGTTGAGTGAAAAGCTAACTATATCTTAAATTGTGGCATAAACAAAACATCAACAGTTACCATAAAAAAGGGTGGTGGACCATATTAAACAGATTGTGTCCGAATTGCACTAAAATGCATAAATTTCTCTACCACCATATTATGGTTTGACTTTTATACATCAGTTTGTAGTGCCGCCATATTTAACAATGACAAATTTGGCCTATCATATTCACAATTATTTAAACTAAAGTGTCATGGTGAATGAAAAGGCCAAATAAATCTCATTTGATTCAATAATGGCGACATATTGGTTTTGGTGAATTAATCATCCAGTTTCATTTCCTTTGTGTATGTTCTTGATTATGGAAAAAAATCCCAAATTTTTCGACCGTTAAGACTAGAAACACGGAAATCCATTGTTCATGTATCTTTTTATTCGACTTTAAGGCCAAAGTAACCTTTTATGTTGTTTAGGGAAACGATAGGTGATGTTGTTACTGCCATACACTTTTCTTTATGTTTTGTGTTATCCATAGAATATTTTTTTTATCGAAAACCAGGGTGTAGATATATTGACATATTTCAATAACTTTTAAAAAACAATAATTACCAAAAGTATAATTCCAACACTCAAAAAAATTAAACTATCATTGACATTTATATGAATTATACCCCATGCATAGTTGTGTAACAATGGATCTGAATTTAATTGAAAAAGTGCAAACCCGGGTATCCAATAGTTTAAAAAACAACGGGCTTTTAATTGACTTGAGCATCGAGCATTGTAAAAAATATTTGCAGAGAAAAATAAACACAAAAACCCAGGTCGTGGTAATGTATGTGGATATTAATGGTTCAACAAAAATGTCTCGGGATTTACAATCATCTGAATTGTCATTAATTATACAAATCTTTTCCCAGGAGATTAGTTTATCGATAACAAGCTATGGCGGATACATATTAAAATTTGTGGGAGACGCCGTAATCGCTCTTTTTCCTTCAGAACACAATCCTAGAAAAGCCATTAAAAACTCTTTTGCCTGTGCAAACAATATTTTGGATGTCATAAAGAATGGAATAAATCCCATTTTCATCAGACACGCTTTACCGCCGATAACCGTAAAGATTGGCATGGAACATGGAGACGCAACAATTCTGGTCTATGGAAAAAACGTTGAATATGCACATATCGATATAATAGGGTTTAGCATCAGCATAGCCTCAAAAATTACATCCTTAGCTTCACAAAATGAGATAATTGTAGGAGAAAACGCATATCACCATATGGAAGATGACGACAAGAAATTATTTATGGAATTGACCTCAGAAAAGGAATCAAAGTGGGATAATATAATGAGGTATAATGATGATATGAAATATAGGGTTTTTAAGTATTTGAAAAAATAGACTTACCTATGATCAGCATTATTTTACAAATATTTTTATTGCCTGTGGCGGGCAAACATTTTCACAGGCCAAACAAAATATGCAGTCTTTTTCCCTTACCATGAAAGGTTTTTTCTCAGACGCCGGATGGCCTGGAGTGTCCAACCATTCATAAACATTTACAGGGCAGGCGTCAATACAGGCCCCGTCGGATATGCAAATGTCAAAATCAACACAAACGTCAGTACCCCATATCCCCAGTTGCCCAGGGGGATCGTATGGGCCCCATACCTGTATCCCCTGGAACTTTCCAACGGGTTGCCTTTTTGATTTAAATCCCATGTCAATCGGTCCGTCTGCCGCTGAATGGTTTGTACCTGTGCCTGTCAAGGATACTGTGGTGTTGCCCTGTCCGCCTCTTGCAGCCGCCGCCGCAGCCGCCGCCGCACCCGCCGGTGCAGCCACTGTTGGTGCAATCACATCTGTCCCTGGTTGTGGAATTGAGGGACTGGGTGCAATGGATGGCGCAGAGGGAAC
>JADDOQ010000015.1:0-1273 GCA_016782315.1 Nitrososphaeraceae archaeon
CTATGATTTCGCCCATATCTATTCTATATATTAATGTTATACATAATATAAAAAACTATTTATCCTAAAACATTTCAAAAAATCTCATATAATACGGCATATTTTATAAATTAACTATCCAAAAAATTGATTAGATTTCACTGTTATTAATATTGTCATATTTAAAAAATAATGCCACACATTACAAAAATTCCACCATCTTATCCAAATTGATTTAGGACCATCATTTTAAGATTATAACTTTAGGTAATGCTCCAATTATTTCTTATCAAGGAAGCACATACGGTTGCAATTATAAACAGGCAACAAGATCCAGATACTTTGCCAAGACGATTTATTTTTATAGTAACATAAATCAATAATTTTGAAATTTCAAGGAAAAATGAAGGTTTTACAAAAAGATATTCTCATGGTTAAAGATCAAGGATTTATAACTACCAATTTTACGCTTTAGCGGTAAATGAAACCGCAACAAAAATAGCAAAAATCAATTTATATCATCAATGTTAATAATTTTTAGTTTGACTGAATATTCATCCAATATATCCAAGTGCTTGTATAGTTGGGCAAAAATTTTACAAGACTGCAATGGCAATACCAATTGTCTTGAAGAATGCGGAAAGGAGTTAAGAGCGTGTCTAGATATAGCATTTCCCCCTTCAACTAAATTAGAATTTGAAAGCGATAAAATTAACTACATGCTCTCTACAGTTTTCTTCCTATCAAACAGATTGACCAAAGCAATAACCGGTTTATCAGAAATTGATAAAGCTATTGGAGACGTAGTAAAAGAAGAAAAGCAAAGTATAGACGATAGTAATATGGAAAATAAAAGAAATTATGAAAAGATGGAGAAAGAGATAAATGAAATATTGGCAAAATATTTTTAAAATCTAAAATAATATCTAATTTTTTTAATCCACCAATTATATATGATTACTATGTAATATCACTAAAAACTTGCTAAACGGCTGATACATTTTGAAATAAGTATAAAAAATAAACGGTAAAGGTTT
The DNA here is from genome assembly GCA_016782315.1 of Nitrososphaeraceae archaeon. Classification (GTDB taxonomy): domain Archaea; phylum Thermoproteota; class Nitrososphaeria; order Nitrososphaerales; family Nitrososphaeraceae; genus Nitrosocosmicus. The sequence continues at coordinate 1,017 of JADDOQ010000015.1, forward strand.
TAACCTCAATATACGTAAAAAGTATATAATTTAGTTATCAAATAATAGAATTATTATCGAAATAATAAAATCAACGCGCTTAATAACATATTCACTTTCTTATGCAATAACCCTTCTTTTTCAATAACATTTCGCAAACAATAAAAAAATGCTCAAGATTATAAAGATAGAGATTATTTTTGTGTCGCATTTAATTTTACCTATGTATTTAGGTATCACTTTCTAGTTTTGTTATTTTAATTGCGTCTTTTAGTAAA
>JADDOQ010000015.1:1395-1570 GCA_016782315.1 Nitrososphaeraceae archaeon
TACCTTCAAATAACCCTCATCAAATTCACATCCAAGTTGATTTGCAATCTCATTATGAATTACTTGCCCAAAATGATAAAACAACACTTCAGCTTCATAGTATTTATTATTTTTAGAAAGAACACCTACAATAGAATTTGTCTCTGAATCACCAATAATTTTTACTATATCGTCA
>JADDOQ010000015.1:1666-1794 GCA_016782315.1 Nitrososphaeraceae archaeon
CTTTGAAAGAATAATTTAATATCTTTTGTCCAGCCTAGAAAAATTTTGGCATATTTTATAGCTTCGTTATTTTTATTATCCGATGCAATTATGACTAGTCTTTTATCAGTAGCTTCAAATCCATCGCA
>JADDOQ010000015.1:2041-5209 GCA_016782315.1 Nitrososphaeraceae archaeon
TAAACCAGAATACCCTCCACCTATTATTGCAACATCGAAAATATCCTCAATGGTATCTCCATTGTCCTCTTTATTCAATTTATCATCGATAATGTTGCTATTACCCTCTTTTTCCGGGTTTATCTTTATGGTGTCCATGATGTAGTATTGTAAAAATACATTATAACAATGAATAATCATATAGAGTAAAATTAATACTGATTCAATAACAATTAAAATTGTATCTATCATCATAAGATGCAGTGTAGTATATTAAAATGTAAAATTTCTATATGCACATGTTTTGGAAACAACAAGAAATTAAAATCAAGCCAGTTACAGCAATAATCAAATAATATAGAATAACCACAAAGAAATCAATTTCACCAAATAAAACTCTCATTAATGAAATCATTTGTTTTAGTTTGTCTTAAAATTCATATTGATTAAAATGTAAAATTTAAAACACATGGAATGTCCAATTTGTCAAACTAATTTACACCCCAATATGAATAATGCATTAATTGGAAAAAATCAAAGGAACGTTAGCATGTTTATTTATTATCAAATTTGCCCCGAATGCGGAGAACCCATAGTAGGCATCAAAGAATCATCTAAAGGGGATATATACATGAATCCCAATAATATAGAAGGCATAACATTTTTAACAAAAGATAGGAGAAAGGAAAGTAAAAAATAGCAAATGATCCTATTAAAACAGTGTAATAACAGACAAACAATAACAAAAATATTCCCCTAGAAAATCAATAACTAAATATCAATAACTAAATACCAACGGTAAAGTATCCAGTTATTGGCATATTTGATAATGCTGAAAACCTTTTGTAGGGATTTTAGATTATTTTCATAAATAAAGTACAATATAATCCCTTCTTATAGATATATTTGAATACTAAATATTGTATAAGTAGATAATAGACAATGTCTAACAATAACAATAAGATAAAATTAAATGATGATGAATTTAACAAAATATCAAAACTATATCAAACAGCATTAGATGCATCATCTCAGTCTACCTTGAGCAGCGGAGGCAGTAGTTTAGACGGCAATATACAGAATAAACAAAAAGCTTGGCATGACGTTCAAAATTATATGAACGAATTAGGGAAAAAATATGGATATGACCCCGAAAAATACGTAATTAATAAAAATACAAAAGAATTAGAAAAATATTCCCCAGAATAACCAACATGTAGAACGTCAGAAACTAAACGCTACAAACAATAATGTTAAACCATGAGCAAATAATATCTATTACTTTAGAATAAAGAAATAAATTATTACAAAAACTTCCATATTATGCGTACAATGATAGAGATTAAAATTTTAATTATGATGATATACTATAATGGGACATTCTAAAAAATAAGATTTCATTAAACACCAAATATCATATCAATTGACATATTTTAAAATGGAAAAATCGAAATGGATATTTTTAAAGTGGTTATTTTGAGAATATTAGTAAAACAGGATGGATTTAAGATGATCTTGGGTTTCTCCACGTATGTTTGCATTTAGTACAACGAAAGAATTGCGTACTAGGCTCTTCAGCAGTGTCAGTTTGGACTATCCACCAATATGCTTCATGATTTCCACATTTAGGGCATTCGACTTTATCGGTTATAGAGTCGGTATCTGGTACCTCATCCGGTTCAATCACAAGGATATCTGAAGATGTCAATAGTTGTTGGTTTTGCAGATTTTGTTGATATTGGTGGTATTGCTGTATTTCCCCCATGTTGTCCTGCTCTTTGCTATTGATATCAACCTTATCGTCATTAACAGTGTCAATATTTTGCTCATGGTCATCTTTACTAAATTGAATTTTAGTAGCAAGATGTAAAGCCACCACCATCTCTACATTATGATTTTCATGTTTATCAGGTATTTCAATAATATTTTTATTTAAAGGCTCCATATTATTCTAAATGACTATTAAGCATTATACTTTTAATAGATATAATTTAATTAACATTTTTTTGAATTCTAAAAGATATAAAGTGTTTTGATATAACCATTAACTAAATTCCAGGCAAAAATCTTAAGGAATACTTAATGATAATTAAAAACATAGTCATTATAGTCTAGTTACATACAGAAACCACTATTCAATAACAATAATCTGGCTCAAAAAATACTCCAAAATAATAAAAAATGAGTAAACAGTTTTTATTCGACTTTGGTCATTCCACGCTTACGGAGTTGCTCCTTTGCGTTCTCATCATCTGTGCCTGTTTGACCCGGTTCGGTTATTTTCTGGTCATTTGGATCTCTTTTTACAGCTGTGGGTTCATGCTCTTTTAATTTTGCGGGGGTCATCGCCTCTTTTTCTTCATATTCATTCAAAGGGTCGCTTGTTCTGTCTTTATTTGTTCCTGCAGCACCCTCTTCAAATTCTCTTTCATCAGTATTTCCATTTGAGTTATCCATAATATTTATTTAAATTAACATAGTATTTAACTAGTTATATTTTATTTTTAGGCTCTGTTCATTTAAGGGTTCAACTCCTTGTTATGGAAATCTGCAAAAAGATTCAGCCAATTAATCACGTGCTTTAGTTTGCATTTCTTCTTTTTGCAGGGAAAATAGTCATCAAAGCATTCAGTTCTGTCCTTGATGTATTGAATTGTACGTTCAATGATGCGTTTCTCATAAGAGGAATGCAGATGATGCTCCACCCTCAGGAATCTGCATGCTTGCGGATACCATGTTCCACCATCAGTCGAGACAGGGTGTTCCCCATGTTCCTCTAAAAGGTCGGACAGAAAGCGTTCGGCCACAAACATGTTTCTTTCCTTGGATATGCTTACTGAAAGGATTTCCTTGTTGGCAGGCTCAATTGCTACCCGGAGCCACACCAATTCTGAACCAATCTCAAGCAATGTCTCGCCAACGGCAAACCCCTCAAGCTTCTTTTTCTTTGACGGTATCCGTTGGGGCTTGTACTTTTGTATCCAGTTTCAGATTGAAACATGATTTCGCTTGATGAAATGTGAGGACAGTATTTGAGATGTTCTTCTTAAAGATAAACCTGAAAAATAAAAATACAATCCATAACCAATGTACATTGAAGGTGCCCGGTTTCTGTCAATCACAATGGAAATAGGCATCTTCAATCTATAGCTTATCGTTAAGTGAACAGAGCCTATTTTTCATATTAAG
>JADDOQ010000015.1:5247-24710 GCA_016782315.1 Nitrososphaeraceae archaeon
GGAAAATATCATTAAAGTAAACCAAACGCTAATCAATAGATCATATAATACAATATTTAGCTTTGTCATGAAAAACTCCGTTACTTTTATACTTTGATTGTAATATTTTTATGTACATGTCAGGCAATATTGGTGACAAATATAATGATAAAGTCGTTGTAGTTACAGGTTCAAGCAGAGGCATAGGAAAAGCTATTGCCAAAGAATTTGCAAAGAATGGTTATTCAGTAGTATTAAACGCAAGAGACGAAGAAGAGCTAAAACAAGCTTCTAAAGAAATTGAAGACGAAACCAAACAAAATGACAATAACAATAATAGCAAAATTGCTCTAGTAGTAGGCGACATATCTCAAGAGCAAACATCCAAATCACTAATAGAGGAAGCAATTAAAAGATTTGGCAGATTGGATGTATTGGTTAACAATGCCGGAATAAGTGGCACATCCAAGAAAATAAGCGAACTAACCACAGATGATTGGGAAAAGGTTATTGACATAAACTTGAAAGGCGCCTTTATTTGTACAAGAGATGCATTAAAACACATGCTCCAAGATAACAGCAAAAACAGCCAAAGTTATTCCGATATTAAAAATAACGATAATGGCAATTATTCAATAATAAACATATCCTCTGTCCATGAATCTATTCCACAATCAGAATCAACTCCATATGCTGCCTCAAAAGGAGGAATGATGATGTTAACCAAAACTGTGGCATTGGAAGTGGCTGACAAGGGAATTCGTGTCAATGGTATAGCACCTGGTGCCATAGCTACAGATATGAATAAAGATATGCTTGAGGATGAAGAAAAGAAAAACCAAGAAGAGCAAAATATTCCAATGCATAGGATAGGACAGCCTGAAGAAATAGCTTCTGTTGCATTGTTTTTGGCCTCACCTGCAGCAAGCTACATTACAGGAACAACCATATACGTAGATGGAGGATTGACTCTAACATCCTAGTAATACAGGGTTAGTAAATATCCATCATAATAGAATAAAGCAAGATTTTAAATTTACATATTTTACATATTATTATAATAACTATCGATGACAAAAATTATTTTATTGTTTCGGTATCTTTAAAAAACAAAATTGATTAGTCTTTTTAAAGCATCATATTTGTTTGTTTTATAAAAATAATGCCAACCACTGAATTTAAAGAATAAATCAAGATTGTATAAGGTATCTTCACATACAAAAGATACAAAAAGATCATAATAATTCTTAGCGCATCAAAACTAATTACAAATATTCAATATCCCCGCGTTCATTTTTAGGTTATGGAATATTGAGAGCATATAGGCACATTCATTTAAGATAAATGAGGAAATATTTTTTCTATTTGTTTTTTAGCATCTTTTGACATGTTAGGATCATCTATAATCATATGAAGATCTACTCTATTAATGCAAAGCCCATTTCTATTGATTTTATAAAACCATTTGATGTCTATAGGACTTATTATGTCAGTTTGTTTGCCACATCCTTTCATCCCACACATAGTTAAATCATCTTTACTAAAACAGATATGCCTTGCAGGACATTCGTAAATCATTCATATTGTTGTGGACTATAAGGATATAAACTATAAACTGAAGGATAATCTATTGATTCCATATAGAAGAAGATAAAGTTATTGATAGATACTGCATTAGATGACAAACATAACAAGTGCCAAAACAATATAGAAAACCAATCTTTACCATAATTTTGACCATAGGTCATATTAATTTAAAGTACAGAAAAATCCCACATGATTACAATTTTGAACATATGGAATTTTGGGTCCATTGTGTCAGATTAAGGGTAAATACGCTCACCTGAATATCTATCTATAATTATGATTGCTTTTGTAGGACATGTTTTTGCTGCATCAAGAATTGTTTCAAAGTCCGTTCCAGTTTCGGATATTACTACGGCCTTTGGATTTATCGGTTTGTCCTTTTCTACCACAAAAACTTTGGGAGCAAGTGTTTCACAGCTGCCAAATGCCAAGCAAAGAGAAGGCTCCACTATTATTTGGTATCGTCCCTTTGGAATGTCCAAAGTGTTTGTAGCGGTGATCTTTGATTTTTGTGATTTGAAATACATATCATCAATAGAAAAATAATGGGAAAAATGATCCACGGCAGTGTCATCATATGATGATGGTGAACTTGTTTCATCGCCTGATTGATGATTTCCCCTATTAACATTATTATTAGCATACCTATTGTCCATTTTATCACTGTTTTCCAAAACCCTATCAATGATTTTTTCATCGTACTCTTTTCTTTTATCGGGGTCTGAAAGAACTTCAAAGGCGATATTGATATTTTTCATAACGTCATCGGATACATCAGAATTTCTGTCAGGATGATATTTTCTAGCTAGACGCCTATAGGCAATTTTAACTTCTATATTGCTTGCCTGTTTTAATATGCCTAGTGTTTTATAATAATCATTGCTATCCAAATAGTCACCCATAAAAAATCTATATTGTAAATAATATAACTTTTTATTCCATTATCATCCTCAGGAAAAAAACGGCATATAGAATAAAATACTAAATGCAATAAAGAAAAACATTTAGCGATTTTCAAACTAGTGATGCAGGAAAATTTTAGAATTACTTTCATTTCTCAAAGTTCTTATCTAAAATATAGATAGAATACGTTTATTTTAAAGTCTTCAAAAGTAACTGATATTGTAATGCTAACGATTAACAGATAATACCTCCTCTATAAAAAAACAACCTGTACTCAATCCCCATATTACACCCATAAATCAATTCAAATTACTGTATCATACATTTAGATGTATGTTAAATGCATATACCATTCGGTATTAAATTAGTATAACTACTTTGAAATAAAAGATATCTGTAACTACTAAAAGACGACTAAAAGCAATATTAAGTCACTATTGCGTTTTACTTTGATAGGAAACAACTATTAAAGTAGAACAGACAAGTGGTAAATTCGATACAATGTTTAAAAAAAGTCTAAGCAAAAATAATTATATGCCCATATATGGGAACACATAATTTTATTTATATAGAGATTCACCAAGTTTATCCCCCTTTTTTGGCAATTATATCTATATTAATTATATCTCAATTTGGGATCAAGGCAAGAGTTCGATAAATTGGCATATTATTATAACGCAGCATCGGTGTTGGAATAGGCTTTCTAAACATCATTATAAAACATGAACTGTTTTAATTTTGATTTGTCATTACCGATTTCCAATATCTCATCATTTTTTAATTTTATATATGTGTCCATCAATTCATTGTGAAAGCAGATATCAAGATAGCTTGAATCGCTTTTTAGCGCTGTTAACGACTCATCCAAACTAGAGGGAAGAGTCCCTATTCCCAAACTTTTTCGTTGCGTATCAGTCATCTTGTATATATTTTCATTGACAGGGTTTCCGGGCTCAGTCTTTTTGTTTATTCCATCAATCCCAGCTGCTACAATAGCTGAAAATGCAAGATAAGGATTTGCAGAAGGGTCTGGAGCTCTATACTCGACCCTTTTTGATGTGGCACTTCCTTTTTCATTTATTGGAACCCTTATCACAGCCGATCTGTTTCCCCTGGACCATGCAACATACACCGGTGCCTCGAATCCTGGCACTATTCGTTTATAGGAATTTAGCGTCGGGGTCACAATTGCAGATAATGATTGAGCATGATCAAGTATACCCCCTATGAAATAGCGGCCATTTTGACTAAGTTCTGCATAATCATCCGTTTCATCATAAAACAAATTAATATTCTTAGCCGATGATTTTGTCCATAAACTTACGCTGACATGCATGCCAGAACCATTGTCGCTTTTTTTGGGATTATCATCGAATATGGGCTTAGGCATAAAGTTTGCAACTTTATCATGTTTTTTTGCCACATTCCTAACCACATCCTTATATAATTGAACGTTGTCAGCAGATTTTGTTAAATAGTCATGCATGAAGTTTATCTCTATTTGGCCGCTGCTGGCTACTTCATGGTTTAGATTTGTAACTTCAATGTCATAATATTTTTTTAATACAGTGGCAACTTCAAATCTAAATTCTATTAACGAGTCTTGAAATGTGGGTGCATCGTAACCAGCCTTTTGACGTATTGGATATTTTCCTATACCATATTGTTCTGTAGATAGTATAGATACATCTTTAGAAAGGGGAAAACTATTGTTGCCATTACCACTGTCACCTGCATTGCCATCACCCATATTAAATATTATTTCGTCAAATACAAAACACTCAACTTCTGCCCCAATTTGGCAAGTAGTTTGATTTACTGCAAGATGGTCTTCTAATGCCTGAGAAACATGTCGAGGATCTTTGGCAGATCTGCCTTTATTAAAACCATTATAAACATCAGCTATTACGGCATTTATCTCAAATTCAGATAACGGTACCCTTCTTAATGTTTTTCTGTCAGGAAAAAGCAACATGTCAGACTCATCGATCGTTGCAAAACCTTTCACAGATGAGCCATCCAATCCAATGCCCTTTCTAAAAATATCTTGGATGTGTTCCTCATCGGTTTTGACATATCTCGCAAGAAACTTCCCCAAAAGATCAGTGTATCTTATTTGTACAAACTCTAAATCAGAATTATCCATTTTAGCTTTCTCGGTGTAAGAAGCATCATCTCTATTACCCAAACTCAATTATATTATAGGTTAATAGAATAAATAACTTTTTTAAAAACCATCATTATGAAACCGTGCATTAAATCATTCATTTACCAGGTCATATTTTAAACGCATAGCCATCAAAACTAATTTAAAATAAGTTATCAAAGGTGCATTTTAAAATGAAGCCTCGTTGTTCCAGAACTATGTATCACATACAATAAGAATAACAACATACATTAAAACAAAATTATGCCAATCAATAACACTTGTCAAGTTATGCGAATGATACAACAATAAAATGTAATTTAAAAAATATATTAGTTGATATATGATTGTGTTGTTTTGTCAAAGTTTTTTACTATTTCAAAGCTATTTCCAATCTTATTTGATTGGTATAATTGTAGTTCTGGAAAAACTTTCCAGGGTTGATGTCTAGCCATCAGTGTTGAAGGGTGATTTTCACCTAACAAATACTCACATAGTTCATACGTCATTTTTCTCACCTGATTCTCATCAATTATGCCAAAGCTGTGTAAATACTCATGACACAAGACCATAAACAAATAAGCGTTATATTCTAACAGAGACTTCTTTGATTTTATTATATCCAAGATCCGTTTATTCATTATAATCATATTAGAGCCCAAAATATGATATGCACCAAGTTGTGTTGGCAATACTTGCAATACCAGGCTTAATCCAGCCCTATGCATTTTAAATTTAGCATCAACAGCTGACTTGACTAATTCAAATGTTTCATTAAAATCTTTTACATGAACTAACCTGTTACAATATAGATGCTGATTTTTGTCTGAACCTGATGTTTGTACAGATGGGTTAGAAGTGGACCTATCGACACCCTCTTCGTCATTATTCTCATAATAGGCATAATATTCTTTCATTTTTTTATTTTACTGTATGCATATCTACGTAAAACGCGCCTTTTAATTTATCGCATAAATTTTTTTTAATTAGTCGGTCTTTATCATAAAGGATTAGATGATCAAAATCATCATATGCAGAGATGTTAGATTAAAAAGTAAAATAAACCAATTGTAACGCCTTGTAGATAAATAAATGGCAAGCATTTTTACGGTTAATCTAACCACTGAAACAATAAAGAATATTATAGATTCCATTATGTAAATTTGTTTTCTCTTATAATAGATCTATTTTTAATTTATACTGCACGGCATTAATAAAATTAATATGCTATTAGCGATATAAAATTCAAAATAATTATGCATAATGGATGATTTATTTGGACGGTCACAGGGATTTGTGTTTTCATATCAGGCAAATAACACATCAACACTAATCTTACATGTTAAAATCATAGTCCATTGATTTACAATATGATAACTTTTCCAAAGTCTTTCGTTCACCTTGCTCTATTAGCTCCTTTATTGTTTTAGAAGAAAAGTCCGCATTTTTTAAGATATTTGGTGATTCTATTTCGCTTCTTATTATTCGGGTAACTGACTTTATTTCTGCGCCATAGTTTTCTATCAAATTTTTGTACTCCACTTTTATCTTGTTTATTTCGTCAGGAACAATCTTGGAGTGGTCGGTAAAATTCTCAAAGATGTCATATAGTTTTTCGATAAGCTGTATTTGCCTTGTAACCAACTTTGACATTTGTATATTGAACATGTCTTTATCACTGAACAAAATATCTTTGTAACGATTGGTAACTTCAATCATGTTGGAAGGAAGCCTGTCAATTTTTTGAGGATAGTTTTCAACTATGAAGATGTTTTTGTCGTTTCTTGGTGATACATAAAGTACTTCTCTTATTGGAGTATTGCTCAGCAAGCTCCCATCCCAAGCGTATACATCATCCTCAACTTTAACCCATGGAAATCCATAGGTTGGGTAACCTGCGCTGGCAAGAATGTGTTTTGATTTAATCTCAATTTGTGTGTTATCAAAAACAAGGGGTTTTGCGGTCATTACATTTACCGCGGTTATAATAAGCCGAAGAACAGAGGGCAACTCCTCCCTTGTTGCAGCAAGGTTTAGCTTTTTATAATCTATGTAATTATCAAGTGTCTTCGCTAACGGAGAATGATCATATACATATGTCCAGTTTCTGGGGTCTAAAAATTCTTCTCTTACGGGCGTAGTATTCATGGTGTTGCCAATATTCCACCACTGCCATCGAGGAACAAACATCTTTGGTACCCCAAAAAGTGCAGCATTTATTGAAGCAGAGGATATTCTCTTTAGTAAATATTTTTTATCATGACCATCCCAATCGTAAACGAATAAGTCTGGAATTATCTGAAAATTGCTTTCTCCAATCTCCATCCAAAAATCCTCGAGATCTTTTTCAGGACTATCTGTTTTGCTTCCAACAATTATTGCCGCATTTACAGCCCCAATTGAGGTACCGGCAACTATATCTATTCGTATATTTTGTTTTACTAATGCTTTATATACACCACATGCAAAAGCTCCGAGAGAGCCACCCCCTTGCATAACAAGAACATTTTCGGTATTTCTTGATTCTTTATGTCTTGGATTGCTTTCTTCTTTTATTTTATAACTCATTTATATAATACATTGTTTTTTAACCTAGTCTCTAAAATTTTTTATTGTATCTATTTCACCATATAGAAATAGCATATTTTCATTCACAACCAATGCGCCATAACAGCATTAACAAAGCATTTGTAATTATAAAATTGAGGTATCTATCCCAAAGAATTGATATTTAACTCCTTGTGATAATAGAAATACATATTAAAAAATATCGCAGTGAGAGACTACTTTTGAAGTACAGTTTGGAAAACCCAATGCTTTGATTTAACCTGTAAAAAAGGTCACAATCTGCGTAACTTGCATTTGTAACAACCAATACGAAAAAAAGGTCAAATAAAACACAAATAGAAAATCATATCTTTTAAAATAAACAATATTTTATTGTACAAAATATATGGCATATAAAATAAATGAAAATGCTATTAAGATATCAATAAGGGAAAATTCGGAGGATTCTAAAATAGAGGGCAATCTGGCAATCCCTAAGGATTCCAGAGGGCTTGTAATATTTGCGCATGGAAGCGGCAGCGGAAGGCATAGTCCAAGAAACCAATATGTCGCTGAAATGCTAAATAATGATGGTGTTTCCACATTACTGTTAGACCTTTTAACAGAGGAGGAAGAGAAAGTGGACACATTAACAAGGGAGCACAGGTTTAACATCGAGCTTTTAGCAAATAGGCTAACATCTGTTACAGATTGGCTACTTAAACAAGAAAACACAAAAGAAAAGATATTAGGGTACTTTGGAGCTAGCACGGGAGCTGCGGCGGCATTAATTGCAGCGGATAAAAGGCCTGATGATATTAGTGCTATCGTTTCTAGAGGCGGAAGAGTAGATTTGTCCCTCAAATACTCAACCTTAAAGAGCGTAAACTGCCCTACTTTATTCATAGTAGGAGAAAAAGACAAACAAATTATTGAATGGAATAAAAAAGTGCTTGATGACCATCTAGAGAAAGTGAAAAATAAAAAATTAGTGATCATACCAGGAGCAGGCCATTTATTTGAAGAACAGGGCAAATTAGAAGAGGTAGCAAAAAAGTCTAGTGGATGGTTTAGGTGTTATTTTCAGATTAAAGAGCATCTTAGGAACAACAAATAAAAATAAATTTTTAATTTAAACGCTTCTAAAAATATAGAATGCATCCAGGAGACAACGTTATTCGCTTCCACAAGCCTAAAGTTAAGGAGATCAATTCCCTATAAAAAAGAGCAAGTAAATCAATTAGTGGCATACACCTATTCAAGTTAACCTGGTTTATACAACAAATGCTGAAACACAAAAGACTTGACTGGCATTATTGATAATCTCTATGCATCGGCATCAAAACAAAAAGTGGACAAATTGATTGAACAGACACAACCACTTACAATTTAAAATACGATCTTTTATTGATTATTAGATATAGGAGGCAATATCTATAAATAGTTTGTTTATGATAATCATATAATGTCTCAAGATAGCAAAAAATATGATTGTCAATGTGGAGCTGCATTTGATACACTTGAAGAATTAGATAAGCACAATCACGAAGCACATTAAAGCATATCAAAATTTTTTTATTGTTGCATAATGCCCAAAAAAGGCAAAATAGCGGAAATATTTAGCAAAGCCTTGTACGCAGACAATCCCTCAAACTACTTCGTGGTCTATAGAGATTTTGAGAACTTTAAACAAGTCAACCTGAGGGATTTCATTACTCTATCCGAAAATTTTCAATTAATTCCAATCACAAGAATAATAAAAATCCAAAAAGGAAAGAAAATCCTATATCAAAAACATATTCAATGAAAAGGCCGTGTTATTGAATGGTTAGTTGACGCCTCAATAGCTGTACAAACAACATAAAATAGATTATCCTTTTTAAGGCAAAAATGAAATTGGATAGATATAATTATAAATATTTGCATGGTTTGGAAAAAAGGATATAAATTTGAAGTTTAAAAGCAAACTTTTCTACATATTTGAATAGAGTTTATAGGGTTGCCCAGTTTTGCTGTTGACGTATTTCCACCGTTCAGCACCAAATTTAACTTCTTTGAAATTGTTTCTCATTTGAGGAAGCAAAGCGCTATAGACATCTTCGGCTATTGTAACCGTATTTGGATATGTTAATGAGGTTATTTTTGCAGTTTTATTCATGGTATAGCCCAGAATGTCAATATGGGATCTTTTATCATGTCCATGCTGGATAATTACATTTTCCACCTCATCCAGGCCAATTTTTACCCTTAGATCCGGGTAATTCTGCTGATTTAGTGCGGGGCTGATTCCCTTTTCTATTACAGTTATCATGGATTTTGCACATTGTATTGCCCTATCGCAAGCAAGCAATTTGTTATGGTTTGATGGAAAGAATGCTATAACTGCATCGCCAACATACTTTAGCACATAACCCTCATAGAGGTCTATTATGTGAGACATTTCATATGCAAACCCTCGGATTATAGTGACCATTTTATCTACAGGTAAAGTCATGCTCATGTTGGTTGAGCCAACCAAATCAGCATACATTACCACAAGCGAAATCCTGGAATTCACATGATCAAGAAGAAAATTTTGAGCAGGTTCTAAGTTTGATTCATATTGGTAACGCTTTTTCAGCGCTCGAGAAAACCTTTCTTGTGTTCGATCCACAATTGTTTTTGGATCTATGGTTACGGCTATTGGTTTATTTGTTATTGAACCATCGCCTTTATCAATTACCATATTTTTTAGGGGTTTAACATTCTGATCATCTGCCATTTTTTTCCGCTTTTCCGATTCTTGTTTCTTGTTTAGAACAGGCTCTTTATCAGTCAAATGGCGATTCTATTTTAATAACTATGGGCAGGATTTAAAAACATTGTCGGTAGGCTTCAGATTTAGAGAAAATAATATATTTAAATTAATCAAGTTCATTGACAGTAGCAGATCAAACAAATTATAGCATAAACAAGCGTTTTCACATAATGAAAATGCAAATTATATAATGTTACAGGCTTTGTGACAGTAAAGAAGTGAAACACCATTTTACATTAATAAACAATAGAAAAAACAATTTAATGTAGCAGATTCCAGTAGATAAATAAAAAAGGATTGTTTTAAATATATTGAATAATAATAACTCGAATATTATGTATCAGAATAAAATCATTTATCATTCATTCCCCAGCTTAATTTTTTCATAGGTACAATCTTCACATAATCATTTCCACGCAATATTTCTGCAATTCCCCTAATCTCGATACCTCTTGGTTTCCATGGATTGACCGAGACCAAATCATCCACCACAAACGCTACCTTGTTATTTTGTAGAATATTTTTGAACTTGAGGCTTTTTACGAGGTTCCATCCTCCAAAGTATATACAACTGCCATCAAACTCAAAAGCTACTGGCACTACATGTGGCTGCTTAGATGAAGAGACCGTAGCGAGCCTACCTAGTCTCTGTTCCTTCAGGAAGGTTGATTCTCTTTCGCTGAATTCTACAGAATCAATCTCTTTCGTCATTGGAATTTCCCATCATTAGTTGAATCGAAGTGACAACTAAATGTTTAGATGGAATATCGCAACAATGACAACAAATTCAAACATCAGTTTGTATCATTGGCACCACTTATAGATAAATCATATTGTATTATATGGACTTGAATTTATGGTCAAATTCCTTGATCAAGCATATTTAATCAACAAATAAACGAGCACCATAAAGGTAATTTTGTAACAAATAGGATAATAGAACTTGAGAACTTGGGAAATGCATAAAAACTTGTTTCAACGGTAGTTATCCATGTCATTATTTGAGAATAATATTAAAGAGCAGTTTAGCTTAACTTAAATCCAAATATGCAAAAACACCCCAAAACCGTAGTTTATCCCTTGCAAAGGATGAATTGGTATTTTTCGTAACAAGGACTTTTGAGCCTTACATTCAACCAGTCATAGATTCATTTAATCACCCATTCTCTTTTTATAGTCCCATTCAAATGTACGAACTGGCATAATTTCAATAGCAACTTCATTCCGCAGATGCTTTTCAGATAATAGTAATCTGTATAATGCAGATGTTTCTTTTCCCTTAAAATATTTATCCAACAGCATTCGAAGAATTTCTTCACCTTTATCATGGAGTATTGATGCATTTCCATACCCTCTAATGCCTTTATATGGAAAACGATCTCCCGCAATCTCAAATCCACATTTTGGTGAATGTTTCAAGTAACCAATATCTTGGATGTATTTTGAGTAGCACAATAGAGTTTCTCATTTTTATATACATACCACAATGAGATAACCATAGGCCAATTCGAAGAAGATAAGCAGGACAATCGCACCGGTATATCACTGCCAATTAAAAATTGAACCATATCTTTACTAATCATAAAATCAATTTGTGTGATACATACTTAAATTTGAACTCATTGTCATTATGTAATTTTACAAAACAAAATATCAAGGAATTTGCGGGAATGCCATTGGAAAGTTTCATCACTCATATTAAAATATTGCCAATGCCTCTACCCCTAATGGCAAGCTGCAATTCATCTTCGCTAAAGCATAGCATGAAAAGTAACCGGAAACCTCTTTTAATCATGGGTGTATAATAAAAATATGACAGAGGGTCAACAAAACAACAATAGCGATAAACCAAAGGATATCAAAAAGGACTCCATCCCCATGGAGGAGGAAAAGATGAAGAAGTTACTTATAGAAGAAAGGCAACCGGAAGAACAATTACCAGTTGGAGAAGGGCACGAAACAGAAGTTATAGAAGAAAATAAAGAATGATAGCCCACATGGTATGTTAGAAATCTAATTGCTACTCAAAAAATGGAGTCTTTTTAAAATCCAAGATCTTCAAATAAAAAAATCTCGGAATAGCGCAAATATTCTCACATATCGCATCAACAAACCATAAACGTCTTTTCAACGGATTAAGATTATTAAAAGAAACAGGCAAAAGACAAATTGATATGATGGTCATATCAGCAATTTTGACATTGCCAGTATTACAATTTAATTTCTCATAGAATACAATAGCAGGAAATAACACTCAGCATTGTAATTTCGTTCTATTACGGAAACCAAAATAAATAATCATTATCATTATCTATCGGATGAAAGTTGGCATAATATCGGATACTCATGACGATATAGAAAATGTTCAAGAAGCTATACAGATATTCAACAAAAATAAAGTAGACTATGTCATTCATGCTGGAGACTATGTTTTTCCTGGCATAGTTAAAGAATTTAAGAACCTAAACACAAAGTTTATTGGAGTTTTGGGTAATAACGATGGAGAAAAAGATGGAATATCAAAAACATTTATGGAAATAAATGGAGAATTAAAAGGAGATCTTGGAGAAATAGAAATAGATGGAATAAGATTTGGAATATATCACGGCACAAATAGCAGAATAAAGCAAACCATCCATCGTAGTCAAATATATGACATATTGATATGCGGCCACACCCACAAAAAGGAACCAAAAGAGTCTGGAGCAATAAAAAGCAACAGAGAGACATTCATCTTAAATCCAGGTTCGGCACATAGAAAAAGCGCAAGCATATCAGGGTCTTTTGAGGAGACGGGTCAGATAATGCTTTTTAATACTGAAAACAAAGCATATGAATTCGTATACCTTTCAAAATAAATCATTTTTCTTAAAGATAGTCACATAGAGTTAGGTTAAAACAAAATTAATTTTGAAATATATTTTCTATCCCTAATAAAGCAAAAAAATTTTGGATTAGGGATTTATGTTATTTTCATGTATGGAGTGTCAATGTCCGAAATCAAACACCTGATGAAATCAAAGCAGTTCTCATAGACAATCTGATGGAATTAATTATAACTATTGATAAAATATTTTTTTTATCAACACACACATTGACCCCAAATAATACATAATTAGTAACCAAGGTTTGTTTTCAAGTCTAAAAGATATTCAAATCACAATAATGGTTTTTTCTAGATTACGGTTTATTTATTTTCCAACATATTTTTACAAAAGAGAGCAAGTAATTATCACGATGATCTTTTCTTTCTTACGATTTTTTTTGCTTTTTGGCCATCCAACTCTACTTCGTCATCGATCATTGGTTTAGTTGACGGATTTAATTTTGCTACTTTTGGTATTGCCATTACAAAGTGAATATGAAAGCAGGAAAACGATTCGCATAATGAGCAATAAAGTTTACCGTTATTGAAATAAATTTCGGCGGTTTTATTTTCTTTAAAGTCTTTTATATATATCGTGTCCCTGCTACAGCCATCCTCCGATAAAAAGGGAGCATAATGCTTTAGAAATTCATCCTTTTCCAATATATCATGAAGTAAATCATTAACAAAACCTCCAAAGTGCTCATTAACAAATGGTGATTTCTTTTTTTCTTCAATCCATTTTGCCTTTAATTCCTTAACCAAATCCACACGTAACGTGATCAATTCAGAACGTTTTGATCTAGGCATGTTAAATATAGTGTATATACAATCACACCATATTTATAATTATTATATATATGTATATGCAGTATATCATATGAATACACTGCGTAATATATATTAATATGGCCAATAATTAAACTCTATGAATAAAAAACAATTTAAAGAAAAAACAATGGATTGTCCGCCGTATCCTTCTTGCAATACAGAAAAAAAGATCGCAAACAAGGGTTTGATTAATACCATTTAACATAAGGTGTGTGACACTTGTATTCACAGAGCAATAAAACAAAAAAAGAAACAACACACTCCAATAAATTCATTAGCGCGTATGAGGAATTAATTAACAATAACAGAAAGTTGTTTAACATTCCACCTATTGACGATTTCTTTTACTTTCAAGGTAAAAAAAACATTAGCATCATCAATAGATGCGAAGCAACACAACATCTCTTATACCACCTTGTCACAAGATTGTGTATAGGGCATTCAAAAGACAACGAGAAGAATAAAACCGTTCTGATAGATGCAGGTGGCAATAATTTAGGATATCTTTACATCAATTTGGCAAAAATGTCGGTTAAAGAGAAATTCAATACAAACAAGATATTAGATAACATAATACTGTCAAGAGCATTTACGCCCTATCAATTGGCAAACGTTCTCATTAATGAAGTACCCACACTAATTCAAAAGCTAAATTGCAAAACGCAAATAATAGTTTTAGACATATTTGACACTTTACTTTCCCCATTAGATAACAAAGTTAAACCAAAACTAACAAAAAATGCACCAGACGTTAAAGAAGGTAAAACAAAACTGTTAAACGAGATGTTGCAGAGCATGATTAATTTCTCAAAAGATCATTTTTCAGTACTTGCATTTACCAACCTTAGAAAAGTATTTAGTAAAAGTATTCTTTCACGCTTTAATCAGATATTAGAAATAGCTATCATCCATGACAACAAAAAAAACAAAAATGAAACAGTTCTCCACATGAAAACAATCCATGCCAAAAAGTCATTGACGCTTGAATGCATTTTAGAAAATTACGCGGTAAAAGGGAAATACATTGGGTAGAGCCATTCCCCCTTTTAGGCCATCAATCGATACAGAAAAACTGGCATGGAAACAATTTCGAAAACGCCTTTGCAGACAGGATAAAAAACTTTCAACCAACAATTCCCCATTCCAAAGATTTATTGTCATTGTTTATCGAATCTACAAATTCTCGTGTAATCCAAACCATTTCTATGTCCACCCTGTTTCATAATGATAAACATCCCAACCAACAACAGTAACAGCAAAAGGCAAAACAGATATAGGGCAAAATGATTTGAACAATAGCTATCTAAAGGCAAAAACTATGAACAGGCAATCAAAAATTGGAAGAAATCCACAGATTGTTTAAATGAAAACAATCATAACGCCTTTAAAAAAATGACAAAAGACTGGTTATTTCAAACATTCAAAATAGGCAACATCAAACAAAAAAGAGGAATTTGATCCATGCTTAACTCAATCGCTTTTAATGGCATTGATTCGTTATCAACAAAAACAAATTAACAATATCAAAGAGAAACAACATGAAATTGTGAAATCTTGCCGCATTAGTTAATCTACAAGACATAACAATGACTACTGAAACTACTACAGGATGGTTGTTTGACAATTATGCTTTAAAAGACAAAATGGTTTTGTGGATAAAAGAGAAAAATGGAAATGTAAAAAGATTGGAACACGCTTGGACACCGTCCGTTTATGTTGCATCGTATTTTAAATCAGATCTAAAACTATTAATCCAAAACAACCAAATTTTACCATTTATTAAGGAATATGATTTTGTGGAGAAATATGAATACCCAGGAGACAGTAAAAAAAGAGAAGTTTTAAGATTGACATTAAAAGATTCATTTAAAACACATAAACTAGCTCAAAACATCGAAAAGCACTGTAAGAGATTTGGCCAATACAGGTTATATAATGTAGACATTCTGAAAGAACAGTCTTATATGTATGAGCACGATGTTTATCCAACAGGAATTTACGATATAATCAGATGCAGCAACAAGAGGAACGATAACACATTAAGATATATTCTGAACAATGATAACATAGACTCTTTTGACTATACCATCCCAAGCTTTAAGATACTTTCTTTCAAAATACATTCCAAAAAGGAATCACAGTGGAAGACATTTGACAATAAGATACAAAGTTTTACAATAAAAATAAATGGGGACAATGATATCCACACCGAAGAAGAAGAAATCGAGGTATCCAAAAATGATGAAACTGAAACCATACTGGAATTTTCCTCTGAGATCAAAAAAAATGATCCAGACATAATCATAACTTCCAACGGCGACCAAATCCTATTTCCATACCTGTTTTACAGGTCAAAAATTAATGGTGTTACAGACAAATTAAAACAAAACATAAACAGGGAGCAACCTAAAAACCTCAACCGGAATGGCATTGGGCCATCTGACACCGCCTCGTCTTTATCATCCTCGTTCATTTCTTATGGCAGAATTCATTTTCGGCCTAAAGAATTTTATTTGTATGGCAGAATCCATATTGACATCGAAACATCCTTTATTTATAAAGAGACTGGATTGGAGGGTCTTTCCGAAATATCAAGAATTTGCAGGATACCCTTACAAATTGCTTCAAGGTCCACCATAGGAAAATGCCTTAGCAGCCTATATTTTTATAGTGCACAAAGAAACGATATACTAGTAGCTTGGAAGCCATCAACTTCAGAGATATTCAAAACATTTGCAGACTTATTGAATGCAGATAGAGGAGGGTTTGTTTTTGAATCAAGGCCAGGGATATACCAAAAAGTAGCAGAACTAGATTTTGTTTCCCTCTATCCAAACATAATGCTGAAGAAAAACATTTCTTCTGAAACCATTGTTTGTGATTGCTGTTGTAATGATCTAGATAACAAGGTTCCAGGACTTGAGCACCTATATCACATGTGTAAGAAAAGAATAGGCATAGTCCCCACTTCTTTAAAGCTGATTTTGGAAAGGCGTTTAGAATATAAAAATAGAAAAAGCAACAACTCATTAAACATCAATTATAAAAGTTGTTGCAATAAAAGACAAGCAGCTTTAAAATGGATTTTAGTAACATCTTTTGGATATTTAGGATTTAATAATTCTAAATTCGGAAGGATTGATGCCCACATAGCCGTTTGCGCATTTGCGAGAAATATTCTTATGCAAGCATCAAAAATTGCCGAAAGTCACGGATATGACATAATACACGGCATAGTGGATTCCATATGGATTAGAAAAAAAAGTGATGAAAAAGACAACAATGATGATGGCGATGTCTCCGATTATCTAGATTTAAAAAAAGACATAGAAGAGAAAACAGGTTTCCAAATATCTTTTGAAGGAGAATACAAGTGGATAGTGTTTGATTCATCCAAAGGAAATCCAGAGTTGCCTGCCCTAAACAGATACTTTGGAGTTTTTAAAGACGGCACCATCAAGGCTCGAGGCACAGAAACAAGAAGACACGACACCCCGCCTTTATTTATAAAATTTCAAAATGAATTGTTACAGAGCATGTCTTATGCGAATAATATTGACGAGGCTAAACAAATGTTACCCATTTTAAAAAGTATCTATAACAAATATCGGTATTTGATCCATTCTAAAAAGGTCCATTATTTAGATTTAGTATTTACCAAGAGAATTTCAAATGGCAGCAATGAGCCTTCCAAGAGAAAAACAATAGAGAGCGCCGTGATTCAATTGTTGTCAAACAATGGAAAAGTGTTGCATGCAGGAGAGGAGATCAAGTACATTATTACGGATTTTAACAATAAAGCACACCTAGAGAGAGCAATACCAACTGAACTGGTTGAAGGCCCAAACCTTAACTATGACGTTAAAAGATATTGCGAATTACTACATGGTATTTATGGTCCTGTAACGCAGCATTTCAATCAACCCATTTTATAATTATGACAGTGTTTTTGTATAGCTATACAGATAATTACATAATATCCACAATAGAATCAATCATGAAATAAAATGAGATAAAGCATAAGACACCAAATTTCTTTTGCATTCGCTCACTCCAACGAATTTAAGTAACGGTAGTAAAAATACATATATAACAATCTTCTAAAAAATCAGTTATCAATAACAAGAACAATCCCAAATCAATTACAGCCATTTCTTATTTCATAAAGTTCAATGTTTGATTTTTGATTTGAGTAATATTCGCAAGGTCAACCAACACAAATTCTTTTTTTACAAAAGGTATCAAACACCACAATGTAATAAGCATTAGCATCTATAAAAAATGGCATATTACCATTTTTCTCGTATGAGAAACAAAATTCAAACACATCATTGAGTCTATCTCATAATAACTCGAGACCACCAGTATAAAAAGTAATATCCATAACAGTAAAATAACAATATATTGTCATACGCCGTTAGAGAAAAATTCCTTTGATTTTTCTAATATCATTAGTTCGTCTTTTGTTAACGAATTTTTGTTCAACAGTTCTTTGAATTGCAATGCATTAACGATGGCTTTACCTGAATAATGATTGTTAAAATAGACAAATGTTGAACTCACTTGCTCTTTTATCTTTTTTATTTTATTAGCCCAAGGAATTAGTTCGCTTTCTGAATACAAGTAATCATACCAATAATGACTTTTACTGTCATTTCTGCCATGCAATCTGATTGTTGCATGCGATTTTGTTGAAAGATTATTTTCATCAGACAAAAATTCCAGGTTTTCTTTAGCAGGTGAATCGGTTAATACTGATGCGACACCATAATGCCGCAGCATTTCAAAGGCACCTTCAGTATTCCATGAAGGATGTCTAAATTCAATTGAATATTGGTTGTGGCTTTTCGCACTGTCATCTTCCTCATGCAATTTGTTGAGGAACCTTTCAGTTTTTGCAAATTCCCTAATTGTGAAACTTGGAGGCAATTGGATGATGATTGTTCCTAGTTTATTGGCACCCTTAAGAGGGGAGATTTTATCCAAGAACTCCAAAAAGTCAGAAATCACGTTTTTATCCAAATCCAATCTTTTTTCATGGGTAATTATTTCGGGGACTTTAATGGAGAATTTAAAGTTATCCGGGGTTGCTTTGGCCAGACCCATGAATAACCCTTTGGTCATATTAAGGTAAAATTTGCTATAGAATGTAGAATCCATCTCAACAGTATCAAAAATTTGCGAATAATATTGCAGTTTTCTAGTTTTTTTGTCAGGGTAAAATACATTTAACCATCCCCCTTTGTCTTGCGTATCATTATAGCTCCACCCCGAACAGCCAATAAAAATACGAGAGTTCAAAATTAATTTACCACAATTATTCTCAGTAGGTGCTATTTAAAAAATAAACTAATAGGATTGCTATCTATATTTATGAAAACCCATTTTCTCAACTAGATTAAAAAATTTTTTAATGGTTTTATCTAAACAAGTTATTATGGAATTACCATGGAATGATCCAATATCACAAAAATTTGTAACTCAGGTAGGCTTAATCACATCAGAGGGGATTGATGGCCCAAACATAATGGCATGTAAATGGACCCATCACATTTCATACAATCCAGGGTTGATAGCTATTTCTTTAGGTCTTAGGAAGGCCACTGTTAAAAATATACGGAACACCAAAGAATTCGGCATGAATCTATGCTCCACAGACCAATCAATACTTTCAAGTATAGCAGGTGAATACAGTGGAAGCAACTATGATAAGATTAGCGCATCAAAAGAACTAGGATTTGAGTATTACAAGGCAAACAAAATCAAGGCGTTAATGGTTAAGGGGGCTTCGTTAAATATAGAATGCA
>JADDOQ010000251.1 GCA_016782315.1 Nitrososphaeraceae archaeon
CATTGCTTTGGATTGCATTGCTTCTGTTTTCTCTTCAGCGCGGCTCATTGACATTCCTATGTCAGACATCTCTTCGGATATTCCGGTGATATTTTCTTTTATCCTTACTTGGGCCTCTGCTGAAGAGTACTTGGCTTTTATTATCTCTTTTCTGGATTTAAACTCATCAACCTTGGCAGAGAGTCGCTTTTCTGCATTTTCTAGTTTGTTTTGTTCATTTTGTATGGCCATAATATGGGTGTCTAACTCTTTTATCTGATTGAGGTTGGCATTTTTCCTTTCTAATGCCAGTCGAGCCAAATCATCCCTACCTGCTTTAACTGCTGCCTTTGCTTGTTCATCTAATTTATTGATATTTTCCGATATTCTGGATTTTTGTATTTCCAGCCTTTTTTTTGAAGCGACTACTTCTACTATATCCCGCCTTAATCTTTGGATAAGCTCTACTTGTTTTACTGCAGAATAATCTAATGCTTCATTGGGATCTTCATGATTATCTAAAACTTTATTTACTTTTTGCTTGATTAAATTGACAAGCCTATTGGAGAAACTCAATTTTATCTAAATACATTATACACCAAGTTGCTTTAATCTTTTTAATAGGAAAAGAAATGATGGGCATGAATATAGGTTTTATACACTGATAACAACGGCATTAGGTGTATTTTATCCGTAAAAATATGGAAAAATTGAGATGGACATACCGCAAATAGGCATCCTATTTAACATTGAAATCTTGTTAGAAATTAATACTGATCTGCAGAAAATCTAAAAATATGATTTATGCTGTCGTTTACATTCATTAGTCACAACCTTTCCAATAACATCGACCTTCTGATTAAGACTGATTTAAGCATTGAATCCATACATTTTAAATTAGAAGTTGGAATAACCGTAATTTAGTATTTGTTGTAAAATAAAAAAATAGGTGTTGCCAACTAAAAATACAAAGATGTGACAATTTCAACCGTGAGCTTTTTTAAATTGATGTTAAGATTTGAATTTTCAAATTATTGTGTTTGTGATTATATGCGTTAAGAAAAATTGATAAATAGAGATAATTTATTTAAACCATGTAACATCAATCATATCTATTTGCTTTCATAGTTTTTATTTATTTGATTGATTACAATATTAAAAGCATTTGGTGTGACATTCAGTTTTATTGATATTAACTTTAAAGTTGATATTTTTATCCTTGAAATAGAATAGATTGGATAAAATATTCCAATGCCGATGGATATACGATAGAGGGGACATAGATGGCAAATAGTATAATCATTATAGGTCTTATCTTTAACCTTATTGCATCCTTTTTGATTGCATATGGAAGGATATTTAGAAGTAAAGAAACAATAAAAAACGAATCAAAAACAAAAGGGGGTCATAATCCTTTTGAAGAGAAGCATAGACTTAAGGAAACGAGGGTTGCTCAAATAGGGGCCATAATTATGGTTGTAGGATTTGCCATTCAGATCGCAGGCAATGTCTTTTCTCAATAATAATACACCCTATTTTTTTTGCAGACCAAAAGCAAATGATTAGTTCATAAAGTTATGCTTTTAAAAATGATAAGAAATTTATGTTTAAAAATTATTGTTTTGTAATTATAGTATGAAAGCTTATGACATTATGTCAATAGACATTGAAGCAGCGAAAGAAAATGCCACAGTTACAGAAATTGGAACGAGATTGATTTTACGTTCGATTAATGGAATGCCAATAATAGACGATGATGGCAAAGTCATGGGCGTATTGACTATTATTGATATACTCCGTGCCATCAAAGATAACAAAAATATAGACACGCTTAAGGCGGGAGACCTTATGACGAGAAATCCTACAATTATAAAACAGGAAACTGATGTTATGGATATTATAGATTTACTTGACAAAAAGGGCATCGAAATGGTTCCTGTGGTGGATGATGAAAAAGACAATAATAGACTCATTGGCGTAGTTTCAAGAAAAGACATTATAGAAGAGAAATTCAATGAGCGGTTTGTCACTATAGGC
>JADDOQ010000252.1 GCA_016782315.1 Nitrososphaeraceae archaeon
CACCACCACCACTGCTGTCCTGCTCTTTACAGAAGGACTCGTTGGTCATGGTTGATTAAGGCAATCGGATGTTGAAAACAAAATAACGTTGGGACAAAACGTATCCGATATTTATGGATTGTCTTCTGATTTTTCATTCCATAGCCATTACATTTAAAAAAGACACTACAGCTTTACCACTAATCGCCACAACTTTATCATATTCTTTTCCAATTATGTTGAATGCTTTGCTTTATGTCGTTATTATGAACAGCAATGAAATTCTCTTCCAATGACACCTTAAAAGTATTAGATGCTTATAGGCTTTTGTAGATAAAATTTTGCCATCAATAAAAGGGGTTTATTTAAATTTTCTAAATGGAATTATCAAAGAAAACAACTCTAGAACAGAATATACCTTGTTTACTATAACAAATCATAATTAAAGTATAACATAACAAGTTTTAATTTTATTTACAAAAATATGGAACATTTACAAGATTAATTTTGAATATACAAAGGTCATATCCAATTTATAATTTGAAAAACATAAGAGAGATAATATGCAAACCCAAAATACCAGGTGCCAATATTATAATGAATAACCCTAACAGCGTATATAAAAAAAGACAACCTCACCATAATAGCAATCAGTTCAATCATAGGGTCAAAAGTGCCAATATTTGCCATAATTCATTTTATTATGAATAATGTAATTTGTATTTGAATTATAAAAAAATACAGGGGCTTTTAGCACTTAGTTTAAATATATTTATAAACAAAAAAAAATCAGCAGGACAATAAACTCTAATCCTAAATGTAGTATTAACATAAAAGGCAGGTGAACCTATTTCAAAGGTCGCAGACTTACAAAAACATTGATCCCATCTATGTGATCTATTTTCATAGTTCCCCCTCATATTAAACCACAAGTACAAATAACCACTTACCGTTACTTAAAATCAGCATTTAGTAGTAACAACACCATAATTTCGCCTATCCAAACCACAGTGGCTTAAGACACATAGGTTAGTAAACAGCATTTTCCAACAAGTACAAATTTTTAAATTACGTAAATTAAGATTTAACAAATAAAAATGGCTTTCTTTTGGTGTGGGCATCGTTTTAACAAACAGTCTATGGGTTTGAAATTCTAGCCTAAATACACATTATCCATTTTTGCTCCAATCCATTATAAAATAATGTTGGTTGATAATACATCATTATTTCCCGGTGTGTTATCCTGCCATGTAAGAAATATACCATTGTCAATGGAGACCGCGGCAGAAGGACATTCTGATACCCCAGCATTGTTGCTTATGTTCTGGGCACTGCTAAAGGTGTTGCCCCTGTCCAAACTTTTCATTAGGAATATATCCTGATTTCTCTCAGGTTCATTAACAGAGCCTTGCACTGCAATAATCAATTCATCAGAATGCGAGACAATTTCCACATTATGTGAACTGTTGAATTTCTCTTTTATAAAAATGGGTGATGTAAAGCTATTGCCACCGTCAGTACTTTTTGCAAAGAAGATTCCACCACCACCTACACCGTTGCCGTCATTAGATCCAATGTTGTTGTTCTGGTCAACAGACGGGTCAGGCGATCCCCACACCACATAAACATCATTGTCATTGGCAGCTATTTGCGCCTCACCGGGCTTTTCATCAAGGTTTAGCCTGATTTCTTTACTAAAACTATTGCCACCGTCAGTACTTTTTGCAAAGAAAACACCATCCTTTTTGCCGTATATGGTGCTCGCCTCATCTTCTCTGTCGATATTCCATATCACATAAACATCATTTTTGAAGGAAGAAACTTTGGGAAACGAGGATGTTCCGGCATTGTTGCTGAGATTTATCACGTCACCAAAGGTGCGTCCTCCATCTGTGCTGGATACAAAGGATATGCCACTATTGCCATTTATGTTTCTTTGAGTATCCTGCCATGTAACATACACTTTATTTCCAACTACATCAATCTCATGGTTGTGTGAATCCGCGGCATTGTTG
>JADDOQ010000117.1 GCA_016782315.1 Nitrososphaeraceae archaeon
ACAGCAGTGGTATTGTATATGCTCCTGCCATGGTGTGTTGGTATGCGCATACCAAAAGTCCAAATATGCTGTATCAGCCTCAGGTGGTGGTGAGATTATGCAATGGGCAATAGAAAAAACCCACCTCAAACGAATGGTTTTGGAAAAAACTTGTCCTGTCTCCCTGTATTGCGTTATATATAAAGAATGTCGCCATAGATATATTTAAGGGTAATTGATCAGCCATTGGTATATAAAAGTACACAACTCTCTCCATACTTATATATAAACACTTGGCTGGCAATGGCTAGGTTCTTCTTTTTTATAGTATGTCATGCCACATAGAAAAACATCTCCTGCCTTTTGGCAAGACCCATTGACCTTTTTTGCGGTGGCTGCGGCAAAAACATCCACAATATGCCTTGGAACATCAATCGTGCCACCTATCCGGCCATCCGCTGGTCCTGGCTCAGCAGGCGCTATCCTTTTACGATCTTGGACCTGGACGATTGCAGCTTGGAATAGGGTCCAGCCACCGCTTTATAATAGAAGGCACCTTTTACTATAATTGTTGCTTGAGATGTATAATCTCCATCTTCGAGTAATATACCCATATTGTCAAAAGAAGCATCTATCTATCAAAGTTTAATGCGTTGCTATTAGATAAGGAATATACAGAATTATGGAGAGTATTTAATAATTCTAATTAAACTCAAAATGATGGATATTTAATTTATTTGCCATCTTTGTAAATTGTAGGATCTTTGACTTTTGACTCTTGAAAACCTTTCTTTCTTACAATACAACCATAACATATGCCGCAGTGTTCGGAATAACTATAGTAACAACTCCACGTCTCCTCAAATGTTAAACCTAATGCATTGCCTTTTTCAATTATTTCTGATTTATTCATATTGCTTAGAGGTAATTCTATTTTTACTTCGGGAATACCGATACTTAATAAATTGACTAATTTTGGAAATTCAGTAACAAATTTTTGGGTATCTTGTCCTGATAGTAACTGTTCTTTTGTTATTGCTAGTTGGATGTAATTGATCATAGCAATTTGGGCATAAAAGGTGGATATGCTTACCAAAATATGAAATCCAGAGGCAAAACGATTTCCAGATGGTATAGGTGTAGGTTCGCCCTTGTCTAATTCTCCTACTCCGCTTAATTTTGGAGATGTATATCCATTAAGTCCATAAAACCATTGAAATTTATGATTTCTAAAGGATAACCTATTTTAAATGATGCTTTTTTTGCAAAATGAATTTCTTTTTCTACTCTATAATTGTTTAGATCAAAATATAAACAACTGACTTTTTTATCTTCTTGTTTTAACATGTTTGCCAGTAGAGAGGAATCGATTCCTCCTGTAAGCAAATAGGATAGTATCATACATGTCTATTGCTCATAGGATACAATATTTAACTTTTGAAAGTTCCAGTTATGTTTATTTACCCATATGACATACCTCAAGATTTGGTTTGTATATTCATACCAAAGAATACCATTTGAACATTTTTTCTTGCATTGGAATTCTATTCACCTGTTATTTCCTTAAGAAGACATCAAATACTTTGTCGAAACTATCTAAATAATCACATATATTTTTGGAATTGGATCCAAAAGTACAACTCATTCAAATCCATAAAAGAAAAGCAAAGTCTCCGGCTCATGATAGACGAAACCCTTACTCCAGATTAGTATTCAATTCTTCATACACTACAATATTAAGAAATTCAAAGTTAGATCATGCTTGTTGTATGCCAAATATTAAGTTCTAAGTATACTTAAATTTGTAATTTCAAAGTCAATATCATTTGTAATGTAAAAATAAAGGAAATTATAATAATAGTTAATCACTAGTTTAATTTAAACAAATCTTTGAAATATTAAGAAATTGCTTGATCATATCTTAATTGAGAAATATGCTATTGCATAAATTAAGGAATGCTTTTAAAAGTTTTAATTATTGCTTGGTATATATTAAATGAGTCGTCTTTTAGTGGTGAAAATGCGTCAGAAACCATCGGGCCCGTTGCAATTTTACTACTTTATTAGGACTAGCAAATAAATAAAAGGTGAAAAGTAACAGCGGTATTAGAAAAAACAGCCTCAAGAATAAATTATAGTGCCTATTTCCTATGTGCACATGCAATTAGATAAACCACCTTTCCTTCTAAAGCCCTTCCATATATAGTGACTAATAAAACCAATAATTTGATTATGTATACATCTCTCAGATTATCAACCTAACAAAATCAGGACCATAAATGAATATTTTTGAATTGTTAGTTAAATAGTATAGAATTTACATCCATCCCTTCAAAAGTAACCTACAGTTTAAATAATTTTTTAACCTATATACAATATGTCTTCAGAAAATGGGTTTAACGAAAGTCCGAACCATTTCATGGTTTTAGATGCGATATCTAGGGGTATGAAAAAGATAGACAGCATATCAAAAGTTACAAAGCTATCCAAAGACGAAGTAGAATTAATAGTTAATGATTTAAAAAATCAAAAACTAATTTCTATGGAGATAAAAAGAGGGTTCTTTGGTAACAAGAAAACCGAAGTTCATATTACAGACACAGGACTCAAAATGTTGAATTCAAAAAAACAAGAATTATCATATAAATCTCAACGACTTCAACAGATCTATGAAACAGGAGATAGCCGTCAAATGCAGAGCATGATGGACGATAATAGAAGTTGGATGCCCATGATGTTATTTTCTGGAATAATGAGCATGGTAATGTTTGGATCTATGATGGCTTTTATGGGAATGGCAATGAATCCGGCTGAAAGCGCTCAAACTGAAGGTCAAGTAGATGAATCAGGATCGGCAGCGGAAGATACAGGAACAGCATCTGATACAGGCGCCTCAGACACAGGTGACACAGGTGGCTTTAGCGATATGGATGCAAGTGGAATGGACGCAGGAGGTTTTGACTCCTTTTAATACCAGAAATGACTATATGAATTTAGGTATCAATTGACATAATTTCTATCCATAACAGATATTCCCAATGGGATTTAACCCCAAATGCAAATTTTTTTGTAATGATTACAGAAACGTAATGAATAATGACAAGAAATTAAGATAACTAGAACGGATTAAGTTTTAATAGTTTTTTATTGTCTTTTGCATCATGAGTGGTAACATTAATAAAATAAACAAAACCCTTTCAATCTTGATTTATTTATATTATTTAAATCTTATTTGCTGTCTTCTTGTTAAAAGGCAACATTCTAAATTGAAGATAAATCTTAACTTGACCAACATACCTTAAAGAAACAATGTAATGCAACACCTATTAGCACAAGAACCTATAAGTATTAGTTCTGACCGAATGGCTATCAGTATTATCGACAATTGAAAGAAGTATGTCTATAATCTGACAACTAATAAAAAAATGAAATCTTATCGAACGAAATCAGATAAAATCACCATTCTAAAACTAATTAACAAAGATAAATAAAGTTAATTTTTGAATCCAAAAAAAATAGTCAAATTTGACGTGAGCCCCAAGATTGGTATGAATAGTGTAGGTAAACGGGTTCATTGACTTATTAATTACAGAAAGTCATTTTTAATCTTTTAAAATTTAATAATATATAGGTTCACAATGAAATAAAAATTAAGCCACGGGTTCAGTGAAAACAACTACAAATTGGCATCTAGTCATTAGACAAATACAATAATGACCAAGAAAATGTATGTACTATAAATTTATCTATCATTGCCATGACAAGATCTGTCATAGTGGAACTTGAACGGCCACGTCAAATTTCGAATAATATTTTTTGACATCCCCTTCGCCGTATTTGGACCTGAATTTCCTAACGACCGTCTCAACTCCACTGGCGTCTGTTATTTGTTTGCCTCTTGTTGCAGGCATGTCCATACCACCCAAGGAAATCTTCAACATTGGGTCAGCCAAAAAGTTCTTGTACCAGTTGGTGCTAGAGCCCTGAACTGGGAGCAAATAAAGAGTGTTGTCTTCGCACACAAACCATACTGGCCTAGGAATTTCTTTTCCGGTCTTTCTGCCTTTTACACTGAATGTTATCTCCGACGCTTCATTCAATTTCTGATGAGCATTGTCTCTAGCCATGGTATTATATCTCACATATGTTAGATATGGGTTTTGTATTTGTTCAAAATATAAAGGGTGCAAACAAATTATCAATTACCATTACAAAGTAACTGAAATACTACCACTAAATAGCATGTTATCTAATAAAAATACGTAAAACCAATGGAAGACAAACTCAAAGGAAAGATTGCAGCTATTACTGGTGATGCTAACGGCATTAGCTTTGATACTGCAAAGAGATTTGTATCAGAGGGAGCATATGTTTTCATAACAGGTCGCAAGAAAAAGAAGGAGAAGTGCTAGAATGAGGTTTCACGCCGAGAAAAGGGGCATTCGCGTATTAGGAATAGCCGAAAGCTTCAGAAAAACTAGTGCTGGTTCAACACTTGCAGGAATAGTAATGCGCCGTGATCTGATAATTGACGGCATGGTTTTTGGGAATGTCACGATTGAGGGAAATGATTCGACACAAAACATCTTGTCTATGTATAGATCATTAAAGAGAAACGACATCAATTGCATAATGCTTGATGGCCTTATTATTAGTATGTACAACATAATAGATGGTAAGGAACTTAGAGAAAACACCAATGTACCAGTTATAGCGATAACATTCAAAGACTCGGAAGGACTAGAAGGCACCATACAACATCACTTTTCCAATGACTCCAAGCTTAAATTAGAACAATATCGTAAACTAGGTCAAAGAGATAAAATTCTATTAAAAACCGGCAAGGTTCTGTTCATACGATCTTGGGGAATAAGCTCAAAAGAAGCATCCACGATCGTTAATTGCTTTACACTCCAAGGTTCCATTCCAGAGCCGATCAGAATAGCAAAACTTGCTGCACGTGCCAGTATGCGAAGCAAATAACTTGGACTTAAAGCCATAATCACCATACTATTATCTATGTTTGCGGTTCCAATGATATTGCCATGATACTCTTAAACTTCTATTATATTGACGACTCTCTGGATACACCATCTTTTGAAAAATCTCACACTGAGGGATCCAGGCACGTATATAAGAAACAGTTAATATTTCCTGAAACAACCTATCCGATGCAGTAGTTTTCAAAGGCCCTGAAGAGGAATTTACTGTAGGATATTATTGTGATCCCCTTTGTATATGTAAAATAACACCATGTGGCTGAATTTTTGAAATCATGACGGAGACAATTCCACTATTAACCCACCGCTCCATCTGTATTTTCTATCCATCATTGCTGAGATTCCAAGAATCAAATCTTTCTCTTCAGAATCTTCAATAATCCTACCATGACCATTGAAGGTCTCGCTGTTTACTTGAAATGATACTCTAGAATCACGCAGAATATTTTGGACCTAATGTGCTTTCTTTTTGCGTTCTGATAAAACATAATATTTTTTATCTTGCTCAACAAACCAGATTTCTATTTTATGTAATTTTCCTGTTTTCCATCCTTTAGTATTAGGTAAAGGAATTGTGATTGTGGTGAAGGAGAAGGCAATTGATTTGGTATTATATGTTACAAACTAGTTTATCAAAATATATTAAGACTAATATCATAGTTTTCAAAATAAGATTTGAAATTTCAAGACTTTAAAAAAGGACAGACATTCATATCACGTATCTGTATAGACAAGGATGAATTTGAAAAATATATATCATTTGCGAAAACAAAAAATATTTTACATGAAGATCCTGAATTAGCCGCTAAAGAGGGAATCAAAAACACTAATCTTTAGAGATACTGTATCAAATGTAATAAATATCAAATTATTATGTTGTATTGGCCAAGCCAAAAAGTATTTCGTCTGTTTATTGTAGAAAGATATTACCACATTATTCGTAGAATTGCCTCTACAAAACATAAATAACAGTTATCACAACATTTGACGTTTACTTTGACTTTAAAAGGAAAATTATATTCTATAAGACGGCATCCGTCAATTCTCAAAGACATGAGAAAATGGAAAAATATAGAAGACCATGGGAAAATACTAGATGAAAAAGAAATTAAAGAATTTCTATCAAAAATAAAGAATAGTTCATTACCTTATTATGTTAATTCAGATGACAAGCCAAAGCTAAACAGACTATGTCATGTTGAAGATTGGAATAATTCAGAGGTCAAAACAGCGCTTTCTGAATTGCAAAAACTAAATCCTGAGGGATATATTCATAGGAAAGATTGGGAATGGGCTCTTGGGCTAATAGCTATGAAAAGATTTGGTAAATTAAACCAAGATAGTAAAGCAATAGGGGTTGGAGTTGGAAGAGAGGCAATTCTGTTTTATTTAGCGAAAAAAATATCTCATGTTTATGCTACCGATATTTATGATAAAAAAGAATGGAATGAAGCTGCACCTTATGATTTTCCTGAAAACCCAAAGAAGTATGCACCATATCCATACAAAGAAGATGCTTTAACAGTATTGAGAATGGATGGAACAAAGCTTGATTTTCCTTCAGAAAGTTTTGATATTGCATTTTCTTTTTCTTCTATCGAACATTTTGGTGGTAGAAATCATTCTGGAGCTTTAAAAAGTTTAAGAGAAATGGAGAGAGTATTAAAGCAAGGAGGTATTGCCGTAATAACAACAGAATACATCCTTAATGATAAAGAGCATCCGGAATTTTTCAATCAGAGAACCATATATTCTGATCTGATTAATAAGTTAGAGAAATTAAGAATCGTTGAACCGCTTGATTTAAGAATCACATCCAATACACTAGATACAATTATAGATTATTTTGAAGCAAAAAACTGGGGTAACCTAGACCGTGAATATATAAGAACTCATCCGCATATTGTTATAAAATACTATAACATATTATTAACATCAGTAATGGTTGTATTACAAAAATAAGATATCCATGTTGGTTTCTTAGTTCAAATATTTATTATTCCAACGAAAATGATGCTGTTATATCAAGTATATGAGCCCATATAG
>JADDOQ010000118.1:0-291 GCA_016782315.1 Nitrososphaeraceae archaeon
CAAATAAATCATGCTACAACTCATAATAACACGTAAGGGAAATCCAAATCCAATATAACAAATACAACAAAAATCAGACGAAATTTATGTAAAGATGCACAATGCATAACCAACTAAAAAGAAAAATCATTACAAGCGAAATCTCACATGGCATTACAATATATTAACTATCGGGGCAGAGACCATAACCTAACATAATTGCTACTATGTCGAAACGTTTGGCGGCAAATAGTTTGCTACTATCGAGCCATGATGATGAATCATTAACCAATCACTTTCAAGTTTTTTGAA
>JADDOQ010000118.1:341-7095 GCA_016782315.1 Nitrososphaeraceae archaeon
TTTCGATATTTTCCAAACACACCACAACCGCAATATCGCCAAATATCTTTATTCTGGCATTTGTTATCAAAAACTTTATTCTACTGGTATTTTGGAATATTGTCATCCAGCTTTCACGTATAGCTAGCCATCCTGTAAATAAATCCCAACCAGGATGAATACATACAGCATCATCACCATGATCCCAGACTCTCTCCATTTCTTCTATGGATAAACTCTGAAATGCCTTATAGAACCTATTGTTGACGTCCCCTACCACATTATATCATAATACAAGATAATAACATATTATTATATAATTACTAGTAGAGTATGGCCAAAGAATCAGGCATTGCCAAATCAATAGGAAAGCAGACAGAGGAGGAT
The DNA here is from genome assembly GCA_016782315.1 of Nitrososphaeraceae archaeon. Lineage (GTDB taxonomy): Archaea > Thermoproteota > Nitrososphaeria > Nitrososphaerales > Nitrososphaeraceae > Nitrosocosmicus. The sequence goes on from JADDOQ010000118.1 coordinate 708, forward strand.
ATGAAAGCTGAAGATCAATTACTGTACAATTACCTGAAGACAGGAAAGAAGGTTCCAAAGTCTGAAGCAGGTTATAGGGAACAACAACAACAACAACAAAACGAATACCTTAACCAAAAGGATAGGGAGCAGCAACCTTCTTGTGACAAATGTAAGTTCAATTTGCCTGCTGAACAGATATGCCATATTGTAGAAGGTAATGTAAATAATGAGAGAGGCATTTCAGAGCATTTCTCTCCAAAAGGTCATGGCATGTTACCGGGAGACATCGTATGGAATTATGTGAAAAAAAGTGGGGAAAAACTAGATCATAATATAGGTCGGGTAATAAAAGAAGCTACAGAGGGTTTCAAATGCAAAGATTGCAAATATTATATGTATTCGCATAGATGCTTGCTGTTGAAAGGCAGGTTGGAACCTGAAATGAGCTGTGCATTTATTGTAAAAACTGGCAACGGAATTGAGGTATAATAGTTTGCATCCCAAAGTCATATTACCCATAAGAATAATTTAAGAATTAAAATTCAGACACTGCACCTTGCACTATAGATACCATTAAAAATGAGCATCAAACTCATTAACTTTTTAATCCTTGAATTTAAAAATATCATCCACAAGACAACAAAACCATGATACAATGTCAAATGAAGGCAAGCTGGCTTAACAATTTAATTAATATAGTGAATTTTTATTGCAATGGGAAAAAAAGCTATTTCCTAAAGCCGAATTCGCATAGAATAAAGATCAAATAATTATCTATAACAACATCATATGCTTGTTTTTGCAGAATCTATAACAAGGATGGTAATGGAGAGTTGAAAAAGAATTTCCAAGGCAAAAACTATGAATGCCAAGGGTTAGGCTTTGCCATGGTTCTTTTTTGCATTATCAATTATCCTTTCTGCCAATTGCTCTGATTCAAGAGCATGAGATACAGTCCGTTTGTTATCTGGGTTAATAAGCTGTTTTATTGATTTGATTCCCGCATTTGCAAGGGACAATGATCTAATGCGTCCGATTTCTCGTATCCTGCACAATTCCAAAAGGTCGTCTTTTACCATTCCAGCGTCAATTCTTTTTGATAAAGTTAAAAGGATATTGGTTATTTCAACAGACGATGTTGAATTTGGGGTTAAAATAACTTTGGCAATTCTTAGTGTTGCACCTACTAACCAGTCCATATTTTCCTGAAGAGCTGCAAAATCCCCTCTCCCAAATCGAGGATATAAAGATTCAAAGTTTGCCCTATATTCGATGTCATCCATGTTTAGTTTATCATAAAATGCCATAGAAGTACAAAGACACTTTCGCTCATCCTCAGTCAGTTTTTGCTGCAGATACATTGCCGAGTTCACCATTATCTCCTCAATGTGATCTCTTGCAAATTCCATCTCATCTTCTTTTCTTTTTGTGGTCTTCCACAGATTTTGAAACTCCCTTGCATGCATTAGTGTGTGAATAAAAGACAAGGCGGTAATTTTTCTGGGAACACTCACTCTTAGGAAAAACCCTGAAGAATCAAACTTTGTCTTTGAGAAATAAGATTCTGATGCAAGGAGCATATTGCGTATAAGATACCCAGTACGTGGATTCAAATAGAATCTTATTGTCTCATAACCAAGACTTGTAATGCAAAATGCAACGCCTGATTGGCTGTCTGGTTTACCGTTATAATTTTTTGCAACTGTCTCCCCCCTTAAGGCATCCAAGCCTTTTCCAATATGACTGTTACTTGCATCATTGCTTTGTTGGTCATGTCCGTTGCAAATTGAAATCATATCCATATTGAGAAGCTGCTTTAGGTAACTGCGTACATCAATTTTAAAGCCACAGGAAAAATAAAAACTGTTTCTAAAAAAGTCATCTATATCTTTGATAGTCGTATATTTTTGTCCTTTATCGGCATTTCTTTTTATTATGGATAATGTTTGGAACACAAGGGTATCGAGTGTAAATTGACTTTCCACCTTTTCTAAAGGTCTTGAGATAAACTGAATAGCGGATGTTATTGAGGAGGCCATAATTAATGCTCTGCCCCGCGTTTCAAACCCAGGCCTACCCGCTCTCCCACATCCATTTAGGAAATCCCTTTTTGTCATCATCTGTTTGCTGACACCGTTCCAAAATGACAGTGAATCAAAAATCACCAATGTTGCAGGCAGATTGACTCCGGCAATAAGGGTAGTCGTGCTCAATAGAATTTTAATCTTACCGGACTTATAGGCGTCTTCGACCAACTTCCTTTTCTGCAAATCAAGACCAGCATGATGAAAAGCTACACCATTAATCATAGCAGCGACTAGTTTTTCATCCTTTGATTTCATTTTTGAAATATAATTATTCTCAATTTCTTTGACATCAAATGTGGAAAGATAGTTGTAAAAATTCTTTGAGTTATGCATGGAAAACGCCAATTTAGAGGCAATAGACTCTGCGCTAGCCCTATCAGTGGTAAAAATTAGAATTTGGCCGTTTTCCTTAATTGTTTGCTCTGACAAAAACCACAATGGATTTTCAACATTATCTGCTCTCTGAGTAAAGTGTAAATCTTTGTAAATGGCATGAAACAGCAATGTTTCATGGCCCCTTTTTCCAAGTGCATTCACATTTTGACCAGAGACCAAATTTATAGAATCGTTATTGTTGGAGGAGTTCGAGGCAGTGGTGGTGGTTAATTCCTCGCCCTTGGAATGATTTTTCAAGCCAAACTTGTAAATAGAATCATTAATTGCATTGAGACTCCCATATTTTACTAAAAGCTCCCTTGGTTTCAAAGTGTTGTTTGGTATTTTGGTTTCATAGGAATCCATTAGGGATTTGTCCGAAATGTTATTTTTCCTACTGCCTCTGCCCCCACTACCACCACCACCATAGATAGCAAACCCTACTTCTAAATCAACAGGCCGCCAATTGCTAGTGCCATATTTTGCATTGATCCACTTTGCCACATTCTCCACATTTGGCAATACTGCACTTAGCATGAGGATTATGATTTTTTTATCAAAAAGGGTTATGACTTTTGTAATGGATGATTCAAGTGTTGGACCTCTCTCGGTATCACTTATCATGTGCGCCTCATCTACTACCAGCAATCCTATCTTCCTTAACCAGCCATGAACAAATCGAGCATTATTTAACACTGAATCAAACTTTTCGTAGGTCATCGAAATTATATTAAATTTTGAGTAATCGATATTGTCTTTTGTCTCATCAGGATTTGCAGAAGATACACATGTCCACCCATATTTGTTGTAATACTCAAAGTCGTTTCTTTTTTCTTCTGCTATTGCTTTATATGGAGAAATATATACGACTTTTTGCCCCTTCTTCAGAGCATCAACAATGCGCAGTTGAGCGAGTGCCGTTTTTCCAGTTCCTGTATTTGTGGCAACGATATAATTAAAGGAATAATTGGTAAAGTCTTTATCCAGTATGTCTTTTTGGGCACCGTTAAAATCTGAAAAGCCATCTACAGAAATCAGATAATCTATGGCCTCAGGATGAATAGTTTGCATATAAAAAGATCTATAAGCTTATGCCAATACACATTTTTTAGTTTAATGCAACACTTGCTTTTAGTTTAATTTTTATCTTGGTTTTAATACAGATAGCAAAATACCAGCACACATAATCACAGCACACACACAAACCATGTTTTCTTTCACTATGTGTGGAACTGACAAGAATCTAGATAATTATCAGGCATATTATGCTATGACTATGGTGTTTCTTTTGGTTTGTTTAGATGTCGTCTAAAAATAGATCCAACCATTGGATTTATAATATATGGCATTGTGTGTTTTAGCCAAACAACCACTCTCACATAAAAAGGAGCTATTATCTCAAGGCGATGTGAGTTTGCGGCTGCAAGAATAGATTCCGACACCTTTTCCGGTTTAAGCATAAAGCCAGTGTAGTTAGGGACACGATCTTTAAATGACGCATTGCTAAAAAAGTCAGTCTTTACCCCAATAGGGCTCACCACAGTTATGCCTACACCAGTTCCATGCAATTCATGATGCAACGATTCAGAGAATCCCAGCATCGCGTATTTTGAGGCACAGTACGCAGCTAGGCCAGCTACACCGAAACTTGCGGCAACTGAGGCAACGTTAACTATATGCCCCGATTTCCTTGAGATCATGGAATCCAAAAATAGTTTTGTGCAGTATATCATGCCCATGTAATTTGTGAACGTAATTGATTCGATGTCTTCAATGCTTTGGTCTTGCACCTTACCGAGCATTCCAAAACCGGCATTATTAACCAAAATATCAATAAACCCGAGTTTTTCAAGCAATTCTCTCCCCATTTTGACAACTTCCGCCTTTTTTGAAATGTCACAGTGATAGACAACTATTTCAGATGAAAAGTCTATTTTTAGGGATTTTTTCAAATCTTCCAATTTTGATTTAGACCTGGCCACCAGAATGATAGTTTTTGCGCCATTCCTTGCAAAATCAATTGCGGTTTGCCGTCCAATTCCAGAGGAAGCGCCTGTTATCAGTACAACCTTTCCTTTGAATTTGTTTCTGTTACTACTTTTATTTTTTATATTCAAATGAGTGCAACCCAGTATACAGAAAAAAGAATAATCCATCTGTCTATATCTTTGTTTTTAATATTCCGACTCAATAATTATCACACACAATGCGAAAATACCGCATCCTCATTATCGAAGTCGCCGCGCAACCGGCATAAGAGTAGCCAACAATGCCTCAGGCTACTATACATGTCAGTCATCAGCAAACAGAAATTGGTTAAATAAAAAATTATCTTGACACTCATCAAAATTGGTGTTAATTTTACCTCTTGCCGTATTCTAAACCAATAGAATGCAAAATCACGGTATTTGCATTAGTAGGTGATCTTTTATCTTAGCGGATTGCGTCGTTGGGCCCAGTCTATGATTGAACCGTCATACACCCGCACATTATCAAATCCTGCCTGCTTTAATTGCAAATATTTGTGAGATGCCCTCATTCCAGCATGGCAATAGCAAATAACTTCCTTATCTGCGGTAATGCCTTTTTCTTCAAAATCTTTTCGTAATGCCTCTTTATCTTTAATCATTTGCCCATAATCGCCTAATCCTTCTTCCCAGTTGTGCAAAATTGATCCCGGAATCCTTGCCTGAAAATGCTCTTGGGGCGTCCTTGCATCAACTATTACAACATTTGGGTCATTATGTTTTTCCTTTATCGTCTGGGCATCTGCTCTTGTTGCATGGTTTATTTTTGCAACAAATTTGCTATCCACGCTTATTGACAAATCTTTAGTTTTGAAATTGTGGGCAGTAGCATCAGTAGTAATTGGCAATCCTGCTTTTTGCCATTTGTTGTATCCCATATCCAAAAGTTTTACATCCGTGTGTCCATAGTATATCAAGGTCCAAACTATTCTTGCAGCAGATGGGTCTGGATATTCACCATAGACTACAACAGTCTTAGAATCATCAATACCAAGATTGCTAAAGACCTTTTCTGCTGTTTGGGAGTCTATAACCAGATTAGAGCCATTGTCGTCGATGAAAACAACCTGTTCAACATTTAGAGGTGTGGCATTTTTAATGTGTCCAAATCTGTAAGGCATCAGTCCCCTTCCATCAACTATTACAACATTTGGGTCACTCAAATGAGATGAGAGCCAATTAGCATCCACAGTTATCATCATCTAAAGAGAATCAGACGCAGTATTATGTAAACGTATTATATCTTTTTAGGCTTATAGAAATCATAATACATAGGAAGGTGCCCATAGCTTAACAAACTGCCCCAATCGATAAATAAAATTGAATTCTTAAAGAATTTTCCATTTTCTGCCCCAAGAATCAGTCAGGAAACGGTGTTAGACGACATATGCAATGCCTTTAATTCCGGCTTCAAATATATCATTCTGGAAGCACCTGCGGGCTTTGGAAAAAGCCCTGTAGCGATAGCAACAGCTTTGAGTCTAGGGTCAAGTTACATTTGCACTGCTACCAAGGATTTACAAACCCAATATTCAAAAGATTTTCCATACATAAATGTGGCAAAGGGAAAAAACAATTTCCCATGTTTAGTAAAACAGGACTTTATAAGAAATGGCACTTACCGGTGTGGGATTTGCGTCTCGGATAATCCAGGTGAATGTTATCATACAACAGTAGAGTATGGACCTTGTGTAACAGATGAGTCATTCAAATCAGATGGCTGCAAATACAGAACATTTGCAAAAGATTACGAAATAATCAATAGGGGAACAAAAGAGGAACATGCAAATATTCCTAACGAACAAAAACAACGCTATCAAAAGGAATACCACCAATGGCAGCCAATAAAAAATCTCGAAGAACAAAAAAAGGAGTGGAGGCCATGTGAATACTTTGATCTGTTAAACATTGCATTAG
>JADDOQ010000016.1:0-696 GCA_016782315.1 Nitrososphaeraceae archaeon
TGAAAGAAATAAATGTTTTTGTTCGCCATAATGATCTTTCTAGAGTAACAGATATTATCCAAAAACATAAGGCCGGTATTACATTTTTTGATATACAAGGTACGGGAAGAACACCTAGATCAATTCCTGAAGTAGTACATGCATATCAAACCGGAAGAAAAACCGTTCCGAGATTTATAGGTGGGGATTCTTGTTATATCTATTGTATCGGATTCAACTGCGAAACTATTGGTTGAAGAGATTCTAAATAGTTTTGGTGCCCAACAAGAAGAACCTCTTGGTGTTCTTTTTGTTAAAGACGTAGTCGATGCCTATGAACGAGGAACAAAAATATCTGGCGATAAGGTAGTGGATTTACAGTAATTTAACACACAGTAGTGCTCATTCAGATTACTGGGCTTTTTTTGATACAGTTAATTTAGTAACTGAGGTGATCAAAATGAATTGTTTAATTCACTAAATTAATATTTGCATTTACTCATTGATAATTTATCAGTTCGTTTGTTGTTATTGATCTTGCGCAATATTGACATCTTAATATTATGGATTTCTTGTCAATTATTTCGATTTTAGATTTCAAACCCTCTTCTGTATTTGTAATGCATCTCAAATTCGGACATTTAAAAAATCCTATAATGTTATCGGGCAGTTGTATCCTCCTTTTTTCACTCAATGTATAGTTCTTAATTATATTTA
>JADDOQ010000016.1:738-7199 GCA_016782315.1 Nitrososphaeraceae archaeon
TCTTTTCTAAGAATTTGTTTTCAACTTTGATAATGTCTTTTTTCCCATGTTTTATGCTTGGAACATTCAATGCAACCGTAATTACGTTTCCTTCTTGCCCTGTAATATTCAGTATATTGAGAACAAGAAGTGCCCTTGGTGATTCGATATGGTCTATTACAGTGCCGTTTTTTATCCTTCTTACTAATAGCTGACTTGATTCGGACATCTGATTGTATTTATATAATTTATTCTAAATACTTTTTTTTTGGCTCTTTATAGGTTTTTTAGTCCCTGCAATTCGCTTATTTTTTGTTAAATATTTGTTTCATTTCTTCTACCCATTTATTCTTATTCTTGTAAATCCTTTTTTTATTTCTTGGTTTGCATTTAGTTAGTAAATGTGCGCAGAGAATGGGAAAATATACTGATACATCTCCATATACTACAACATTTCCTTTGTGCGATGTTTTGATTTTTCCCCAACTTTTACCCTCTTGCAATGTTGCTCCAGAAAGACCTCCGGTATCAGGTCTTGCATCGGTAAGTTGTACTATAAAATCACTTCCTCCCTCCTTTATTTTCAATATTTGATATAGAGCCGGGCCTGTTTGTTGGAAAAAATTTTTAGGAACTCCTCCGCCTAATTCGATCCCGCCAGACTTTTCGCTTTTCCATAAAATTGCAGCAGATTCGGCTATATCTTGAATAACATTTATAGAAATTTTTTCATTTAGCATTAATGGTAACATGTTTAAACCAATTGACGAATCACTAAGAGCTGGGATGTACACGGGTACATCTGATTTAAAAGCGGAAACCATGAACGATTTTTCTGGATGTTTGGATTTATCGGACGCAGCTTTTCCAATAGAATATGACAAATCCGCAGTAGACCCATTTTCTATATTTTTGTTTATGTGGTAAATATCCTCAATGTTCTTTTGTATTATTGTATCTTGAGATTGAAGGGTACCGTGTTCTTTGATGTAAACATCATAAATTCTAACTATTTGTTTTGAGTATAGGATGTCATCATCAACATCAAAATGACCCTGCCTTACTGGTAAATCATATGCAAAATGCAAGTCATGATATGCATTGGCACCAGTTGTAACAATCCAATCAATAAAACCCTTTTCTATCATTGTCGAAATTATTTTTCCAAAACCTATGGGGGTCATTGCTCCAGCAATTGTTAAACAAACCGTAGCATCTGTCTCAATCATTTTAGTCATGATGTCGGCGGCTTCTGCTAATCTTCTCGCATTATAACCCGTTTTTCCAAACAGGTCTATCAGTTCTGACACCGTCATGTCTGCAAATACTTCTGGAGGATCTATTTTGTTTCCTGAAAAACTATATCGATGATTATCACTCAATTCAGTTTACATTCTAAGTTGTTATATGTGTAATTTAACCTGTCTTAATTTATAATAAATTCTACAGATTCATTATTACTTTTAATCATAAAAACTATTATGTATTTTATTGGACGACTCTAAAATATATTTTTATTGAACGACTCTAAAATATATTTTTATTGAACGACTCTAAAAAAACGACGACAAATGTTGATAACGATTCCAATAATATTATTCTGTCCAAGATTGTGCAGGACTATGATATTGATGCCTCTTCTGATTTTAAACAAATTCTTCAAAATATGAATGAATCGGGTGGATTCGAGGGACGACATTTGGCAAATGGTATTGTTATACTTCAAAATATGATGAAGGAAAAAGACTGCACAAAATTTCTATCATTTGTAGGGGCATTAATGTCCACCGGAAACAGAGGCATTGTTCGTGATCTAATAAAAAACAAAATGTTTAATTGTGTTATGACAACATGTGGTGCTTTGGACCATGACATTGCTAGATCTTTTTCTTATTATTATGAGGGGGATTTCGGCCTAGATGATAAAGCACTTTTGGATAAAGATATCCATAGGTTAGGAAATATTTTAGTACCAAATAAAAACTATGGGCCATTAATTGAAAATAAACTTCAGCCTATATTACAGGGCCTTTATGACAAATCAAAATCATCTAAAGAATTTTCGCCATCAGAAATCATCAATTATATCGGCAGTAAATTAAATGAAACATCGTTTCTGTATTGGGCTTTTAAGAATGACATTCCTGTATTTGTTCCTGGAATTGTTGATGGTGCGGTTGGAAATCAAATATGGTTATTCAATCAAAGCCATAAAGACTTTAAAATTGATATTTTAAAAGACCAAACTCTATTGTCTGAATTGATATTTGATTCCAATATGACAGGTGCATTTATGCTAGGTGGTGGTATCTCCAAGCACCATACGCTTTGGTGGAATCAGTATAGGGGAGGGCTTGATTATGCTGTTTATGTTACTACTTCTCCAGAGTGGGATGGAAGTTTAAGTGGTGCACTTGTTAAAGAAGCTATTTCTTGGGGAAAGGTTACTACCGAGGCAAAACAAATTACTATTCACGCAGATGTTAGCACAATATTGCCTTTTATCTATTACGGATTAATTTCAAAATAAAATGGGTGTGTCTTTTATACGGGGTGAGCCAAAGCGTTTAGCCGTATAACAGCTAATTAATAGTTATTTTGTTTATACGGGCTAAATTTGAATCAACGGGTTGATCCATTGCATTAGTTGATACATTGGCTATTTTATCAACTACATCCATTCCTTCTGTCACTTTTCCAAAAACCGTGTATTGATTATCCAAAAATTTCGAATCTTTCAATACAATAAAAAATTGTGAACCCGCACTGTTAGGGTCCATAGTTCGGGCCATGGAAACTATTCCTCTTTCATGAGGGATATTGTTAAACTCTTGATTTATTGTATATCCTGGTCCGCCCGTTCCCCATGCTTCTTTATTACTGTCATTTTTTGTATTTGGATCGCCTGCTTGGATGACAAAACCTTTAACTAGCCTATGGAAAGCTACTCCATCATAAAATCCCTTTTTAGCCAAATCCTGAAAATTTTTGACATGCTTGGGTGCTACATCTGGTAAAAATTGTATTTTAATTTGACCTTGTGATGTTTCAATATTTGCTGTATTGGTTGTATTATTTGTGGTCATGTTGTTATTATCTAATGTTGTGTTGTTGTTGTTGATAATATTAGATTTGTTATTAACCGCTATTTCGGATATTTTTCCAACAGAGGCTGCTGCTGTTGCCGATGCCGATGCCGATGCTGGTTCTATGCCACTACTGTTGTTGGACCCTATAAAGTTTGAGCTATTATTGATTTGATTATTGTTATCCGATGTAAAATCATTGTTTACTTTGTACAATAATACTCCAAAAAATAGCCCGGGATTATTGTTCTCAAAACTCTTTGAAGCATATTCTAATGTTAGGGGTTGTGAAGAATTTCCTTTAGGGTATTTTATATCTTTAACATAGAATGGAATAGAGTTTGGTTGGTATTCTGGAGCTACCATTCCGTTAGTTGGATTGAAATATCCTATGGACCTGAATGGCATCATATGACCCAAAAGAGAATCCCAATACTTTTGTTTTGGTGTTTCTCCGTTGGATTCTAGAAAATCGTTGTTATCAAATCCGCCTATTTTTATAAACCAGTGTTTTTTACTCTCGTCCCCTCCAGTTCCCAGAACAAAAATGGGACTGTTACTGTTGGGATCAAATGCTGGTAGTTTTTGCCCTACTACATACACTAAAATATAATCAGCTTTTAAATTATTGGCTATTTTCAATCCTTCCTCTTCTGGACTCATAAACATTTTTGCAATTGATTCAATTCTTGTTTGGTTGATTGTTGCATTATCCGCTATTGATGTTCTGTTGCCCAGAGTGGTGATCCAATATCCATAATCCCACCATGATGCTATAACCGAATCCTTTGTTGTGTTTTTTGATATCCAGTCCAAAGTGTCTATCCAGTCGTTTGTTGTTAGCCTGTAATTTGTACCCCCGTTGGCAATAGATGTAGGCACATCCGCAGAACTTATCCAGTTTGTATTGCGGTCATACACCATTGGAATTGTAAGCATGATAATTAATATGGAAGAGAATCCTACATACGCAAAAAAATGTTTTCTTGTTTTTATTTTGTTTGTTATTGCGTGTTTGATATTGCTTTGGACTGATCCCGTGTTTTGTATTTCACTGTCTCTTCTAATTGATGTTATGCTTCTAACTATCTCATAAATCCCTATGCTTGATAGAATTACTATGCCTATAGATGCAAATACTAATAACCTTGCAAAAGTTGCGCTAATATAGATTCCGGTCAAACCTATTATCAATGCAAAAATCATTGTGGTGTTGCTCTTATTTTTAAATGCAATCCATATTCCCAGGCCTGAAAAAAGTATTAAAACCGAAAACTGCCTGAAATAGTCTACTATTGTAGGCATAGAGTGCTCTGCAACGGATTCTACTAGCGCACTTTGCGCAGATAAAAACGGGTTTACAGAGTTAAGATATCTAAATGAGGGCGATTGATAGAGACCACTTGAGATTATCGCAATCCCTATGACAACAATAATGCCAAAGACTATAGCCGTATTCCTAATTGCTTTTTTTTCAGAACTTTTTCTCTTTACTATTGTCGACAGGAATAAAAATGCGGTACTTCCCATCAACAGCATCCCTTGCAGACCAAAGACAAAAGATGTGCCTGGCCTTGGGAATGCTAATGCAACCAATAAAACTGATATTGTAAATAGAACAGATACCAATAGGGGATTTTTCAGATCTTTTGAAACAAATGCAAGTATGACTATGAAAATTGATATTGGGATAACAAAATACTGAGCGCCACCCCATGATGCTCCTGCCAACCCTAATATTACACCGCTAAATATTGCTTTGGGAATTAAAAATTTGTATTTCCTCTCTTTTAATGCGGAAATAAATAAGTATGTTCCACCTAACCCATAAAAAATCCCTAATGGCTCTGACTTAAACCATCCTAGATTTCCTCTTTGAATTATGGCAGGACTTACTGCAAAAAAAACTGATGCTATTAGCCCTGGGACATTTTTACCTGTTATACATCGTACTAACAAGAACATCAATACCGTGGACCCAGATCCAATTATAACCGGAAACCAAATGGTAAAATCCATCAATGATGAATTCATGCCAAAAATTTGGTAAAGAACTGCTGCAGTTATATGCAAACCCGACTGCGAGGTTCCTGGTATGTCTCTACCATCAGGATACCATGACATAAAATCATGCCATTTGAAATAAGCGTCTATTCCATTATCAACAATATAGTTTGTAGCTCTGTAATCAAAAAAAGGATCAAACTCGTTTAAATAAAATCCATATTTAATTGGATAAGCTCTTAAAACAAATGCAATTGAAAAGGATAAACATATTATCGCAATTATCAATAAATACCTTGTTTTTACTCTGTGATTATTCTTTTTTTCAGGCTTTGAAAACTCTTTTTCTGCCATTGCACATTACACTTTTCCTATTTTTTCTAAAACTTTCTTATTTAATATTTCTTTACTATTCCTTTATGATTTTCCATCTCCATTTTACTCCACCTTTAGTATTTCGGTTTTGCAAACATTTACCTTGTTACAAAATGTTTCTGCATCGCCGATAGAACCGACAATTGAATTATAATGCATTGGTATTGCGATCCTTTTTGGCCTGATTAATTCGTTTACCGCTTTAGCTGCTTCTTCGGCATTCATAACGTATGTTCCTGATACCGGGACAAATGCTATATCTGGATCAATGCCTTCCATTTCAGGAATTATATCTGTATCACCGGTGTGGTATATTTTTAGATTATTTATGTTTATTATAAAACCAATTTTATTGTCTCCCTTGGGATGAAAGCTTTTGTTTGTGTTATATGCACTTACGGCCTCTATTTTTATATCTTCAATTGCTGATTTTTCTTTAGGATTGAGGGCTACAATCTCGTTTTTGTTGTATTTCTTGTTTAAAGGCTGAACACATTCATAAGAGCAAATTATTTTTGTATTGCTGTTTATTAAATTATCTATGTCCTCAATACTTAAATGATCAAAGTGATTATGTGTGATAAGAATCAAGTCTGCATCTTTTTTATTATCGTGTTTTTGAGATAATTTGTATGGGTCGATATAAATTACCTTGTTACTAGTTCTTAATCTGTAGCCGTCATGTCCAATCCACTGTATATCTATTCCGTCAATCTCTAACATATGGAAAAAAGATATCGGGGATAATTTAAATTTGATTAGGTCTGATATTTGAATGCACAAAAATTACTTTATTGTTTTTTAAAGTAATGACATCTGCGCCTCTCCCTAATGCCCGTTTCATTAGAATTTTATCTATTGTTGCTAATGGGCATTTATTTTGTAATGATAGCGCTAATAAATGCGAATCTACCGTATAAAGCGGACTGCTGTCTTCCTTGTCTTTTATATGTTTAAAATTTTTACTCTCGATTTCTTTATTTATGACTTCTAAAGCTAAATTTGCTATCTTTGATC
>JADDOQ010000016.1:7340-17828 GCA_016782315.1 Nitrososphaeraceae archaeon
TTCCCAATACTTGTAAAGCTAAAAGGTGTTCTCTAGTTTGGGGTTGAGGAACTTTTTCATTTGCTGCAATAACTAATATGGAGCCATCCATCAAAGCACCGCCCGAAAGCATGTTGGCCATTAAACTTTCGTGCCCAGGAGAATCTACAAAGCTAACTACTCTTGATAGTTGTGCATCGGAATTGCATAATTTACAAGTAGGTTGGACTGAATAGTTAGAGGGTGGTTCGCAATTTGGACATTTGTAAAAGGCCGCGTCTGCATACCCCACTTTAATGGTAATTCCCCTCCTCAGTTCCTCGCTATGACCGCTTGTCCATATTCCTGTAATAGCTTCTATTAATGTAGTTTTACCGTGATCAACATGTCCTGATGTGCCTATGTTTATACATGGCTGAAACCCATATTTTTGAATATACCACTCAGGTAAAGTATCCTTCCAGTGCAATGTTATTTGTATTTTTTCTTTCAAATATTAATTTACTTGAAACCGAATTTCCTATCTAGTGGGGTATCGATATAAATATAGATATAAAATTAAAATTAAAGTTTACTATTGATTTATTACTGTGGTGTTATTTGCCTACCTGAATAGTTTCGGCCTTCTCTTTTTCAGGTAGTTTCGAATCGATTAGTTGACAATTTAGCTGATAGATTTCCTCTGTAATTAGATTTCCTCTAACTAACTTTCTTTTTCTTTCACCTGGACCCATATTTCGTAATCCTACGCCACCAGTCATGAGAATATATTTTTTTGTTCCTCCATGGAGATCTGACCGCATTGGGGTACCTGATTTATCACTGCCACCTGTTATCTTTATTTTTCCTTCATTAAATCCAAAAACTGAAGAGTCTATGCTGTCGCCTATTTTAGAACCCAATAAGGGTTGTGCACTTTTATCTTTAATCTCTTGACTAATACTACTACCGTAAGAATCTGAAATAACTACTTTAAACTCTACCAAACTCCTGTACAAATGAATTTTTAGCCTTAATTAATCTTGCTAAAATATTATGTTTTGCTGTCTTATGTATAACATGAAGAACAAAAAGTAAGTGCTTCATGATCTAATTTGATGTGGTGTATATTGAGTATATTACTAACCCATACTAGCGATGGAATTAACATAATCTATACATACATACATACATACTTATAGAAGGTTTTTTTGGTGTTAGACCAAAAAAATTTAGAATCCGGATTTTTCCCAATTCTCTTGAACATTATCTGCCATGTTTAATGCCTTCTCCCTCATTATCTCTATGTATTTGTCATAATCAATTTCTATATTACACTTTTTACAAATTATTTTACTATTTTCAATATCATAGTTTGCTTTATCATTGCAATTAATACATCTTGCATCCATAATAACTAATAATGTACCTTTTATTTTTTTTCCTAATAAATTTTTGTTATATGAGAATTCATATAACAAAAGTAAAGATGACTTTTTCATCAAATGTATAATATTGTTTCTTCAAAATCAATTAGCCTTTTTTGGATATGTGTAATTGGATGGTTTCCAATTCAATCTTATTTAACGTGGTGAATTTAAAAGATGTCTTGAAACATCTCTCTCTCTCTCTCTTTATACTAAGGAAAAAAAATGAAAATTCAATTGTGTTGAACTGGATATGGGAAAAAGCTACTCTACTTATAGCTGCGGTATCGTTTAACTTTGGATTTTGACTGTTTTTTGCAACTGTAATCAAAAACGATGTATATCGCTATTATGTTTAAAACAATGCCATAGGGGAGAAGGATTTAATTTCGATTTCTATGTAAAAAGAAAAAGAAATTTAGGAACTGTATGGAAAACCAAAAATATATGTGAACTGATTTTTTAAATATTTGAAAATAAAAGACTTGATGGATGGTTGCATTGTAGGTACAGGCACTGATTATGTCGTAATACAAAAAGAAAGAAAACGCTATCTGATAGAAATAATGCCTAATACTATTAAAGAATTAAAAAATGCGTCAACACCGTATGGTTCACAAATCGATTGATTATTTGTAGATTTCCATTTACATGTAACATTGATAAAAAACGAATAAATCGAATAAGATGTTTATATATGTATTTGAAATCTCTTAATCCTGCCTCATCCGTTTTGAAAAAAGACGAGCAAAAACCTCCAATTAATACGCAACAAACCGCGAAAATGGATAAACATAAAATTATCTATAACAAAAAGGCAGAGTCTGAATTTTTTGTTGATAATTCAGCTTTAGCTGGTTTCACTGGGGAGCGTATATTATACATGGCAGTGAGGGAGTTGATAGAGAATGCTTTAGATTCCTGTGAACTATTTTCGATTTTACCCTCAATTAAAATCTCGCTAAAAACATTTGATCAATCCAATGATCTTTGGGTATTGGACTGTGAAGATAATGGCACAGGTATATCATCAGATAAATTACCTGTTGCTGTTTGTTCATTCTTAACGTCTGCAAAATACATGGAAAAACAACAGCGGGGGCTTTTTGGGGTTGGATTGAAAATGGTTGCGGCATTCTCTACCAAGGATACCGATTTTCCAATTAAAGTGTGGAGTAAATCGATGGAAGAGTCAGATGAATATTACTATGAGCTGAGAACTGACATTGGAACTAATAAGCCAATAGTTCTATTGAAAAAACAAGTAAATAAATCCGAGTCTCATATTGACGGGCCCTCTGGTTTTAGAATACGGGTTGTCCTGAGGGCGAGACTTGTGCCAATCACCAAAAACAAGATTTATGATTATGTTACTCAAACAAGTATCGTAAATCCATATGCTTTTATAACTTTTGAAACAGATGATGGGATGTTTTCCTTTGATAGGCGAACTTCAATAATGCCTACCCCAGCAAAGGAAATTTTGCCGCATCCATCAGATATGGACCTTCAAACACTGAAAAAAGCTATATCTAAACATTCTGGGCAAAAAATAACATTACCAAAAATATTGTGTTACTCTTTCCAAAAACTATCTTATGAAAAGGCAAAAGAAATTATATCCAATTCAGATTTGGATTTTGACTTGAAGGATACTAAAATTAGTTTTAGTGAACATGATCTCATAAAAATAGTGAATATCTGCAAAAAAACAAAATTTCAGAATCCTAACACCGATCATCTAAGCCCGATTGGTCAGGGAATTCTTACGATTGGAATGATGTCTGAATATACCATTGTTTCCAATAAAAACATCGAAACAACAAGTTCTGATAATAACAAACGTGATGCTATGATGGTAAATGAGGCTAAAAAACTAAATCATGACAAAGAAGATAAAAATTTTTCAAAAACCGAAACAAGCAATATTGGAGCATCTAAACCCAATTTTTCTGTTAGGGTTTTACAACCTGTACTTACTGCATATACTTCAAGAACCGGCATAATAAACAACAGGCCAACAATTATAGAAACTGGATTGGCGTATGGTGGGGATATTAATTCTTTTAAACTATACCGATTTGCTAATAAAATTCCTTTGCTCTATGATGAAGGCTCTGATGTGGCAAGAGAGGTGGTATCAGAAGTAGAGATAAATAAATTGGGTATTACCAAAAAACAGGCTAAAGAGCAGTTTTCTACCAATAAGGAATCAAAAAGGGATCGTGTTATTGAAGTTTTACCAATACACATCTTCTTTCACATATGTTCTACAAAAATACCTTATAAAACCGCAGGTAAAGAAAGTATTGCATCGGAAGGGGAGTTAAAATCCTATATGAAATCTTGTCTTTCTGAACTTTATCGAAAGCTAAGTACACAAATAAGAAAGGAACTTAAATTAAAGGAAGCGGAAAATAAAATGAAGTTATACAAACATTATTTACCCTTTATAGTTGGCGCTATAACGGATTCATTAGGCATTAAAAACTCTAACTTGGATGACTCTTTCTCTTCATTAATTGAAAAACATTTAACAAAAAAACCACCAACAGGTGTTGGGGATGATGATAATGTTGTTAATAATTCTGAACCGCCACATTCTGGTTTTGTGCCTAAATCTTCTTTATCTTTATCTAATAAAGCTGTGGATTTAGAAAAAAAGAAAAAATTGACAATTTCAAAAAATTTTAAGGATATCGGAGATAAATCTATAAAAAATACCGAATTAAATAAGACGCTATCAAACTCCTCAAGCAATTCCAATGCATCTTTTGTTGTTTCAGATAAACCTAAAGAAAAAGAGAGAAGGCACAAAAATGATAAAAAAATAAAAAATTCAAAAAAAAACTAATTCTTGAAGTGATGATAATGCTAAAGACGCGATTGGAGAAACGCACAATTAACTTAATATGGTGATTCTGAAAAAGGCAATAAAAAAGATGCCGATGTTCAACCTACACACCAGGTTTTTCTTATAGAAGGATAAATAAGAGAAAAACGAAGTAGATAATAATACATTTGTCATCTGAAAAAAAAAATGAAGTTATACTGATAATTAAAAAGATAATGAAAAAAATTTCTGAGGATGTAGTTATCCAAAAACAAATGCCAATTTTAGATTTACCCAAAATAGGATACGATAACACTGTATGGTCTAATGAAAAGAGAATGCTCACTATAGGAGATAAAAAAATTGAAGTTAGCCCAGATAGTGTGAAAAAAATACCCACATTTGCCCAATACCTTGTTATGGCAAATGCAGTAAAGAAATTGCTTGATGAGGATATGGAAAGTACAATAAGAGGGATGTATTATGCCACCCTTAGCAATGTTGGTGATGAAAAAAATAAGCAAAAGTTTTGGAATAATCAGGACAATTCCGATGATGCTATCAAAGCCGTAGAGTTATTGACTGGTATACCTAGAGAAGAGTTCTCCGTAACATCAAAACCAAAGGGTATGATTTCAGGACCAATAAAATTAAGGGTTGGTGGCGATATAATTGATTGCAATCTGGGAAGCAGGTCTACTTCTCAGCTTATCCCGACAAATATTGGGGATGTACAAATAGAGGATGTAAAGGCAGATTTTGTAATGGTTGTAGAAAAGGATACTGTTTTAAGTAATATCCGAAAATCCGGGTTTATTCAAAAATACAATGCTATTTTAATGACAGGATCAGGGGAACCAGATAGAGCCACTAGAATCATGGTTAAAAAGTTAAACGAAAGTTGGAATAAACCTGTAGTAGTTTTTGCTGATGCTGATCCCTGGGGATTAGGCATTGCTTTGAGGTATAAAATTGGCAGTGAGTCACTAAGCTATGATAGCGATAGATTGGTAACTCCAAATGCCCAAGTTCTTGGGATGATGTTTTCTGATATATATGAATATAATATCCCTGAAGTGGCCCGTTTGACGGCTACTGATGAAGACATTAACAGAGCCAATGATATGAAAAAAAAACCTTGGTTACAAGATAAAAAGTGGCAAAAAGAACTTAATCTTTTCTTAAACAAAAAGGAAAAATGTGAACTGGACGCATTTTTTAAACATGGGTTTAAATATTTGGCTGAAACCTATCTACCTCAAAAGCTTAGGCAGATTGGCCTGATATAGTGCCTAAAGAAATATCATTCTCTTTTGAGAATATTCTTTGTATTTGTACTCTGGATTTTTGAAATTATTTTCTCATCTTTTGTTTTTCTATCGTGGTTAAGGATTATCAAATCATAATGATCTTTTCTCTTTTTTGAATTGCAATTTATATTTCGTGAGGATTTTATTTTTATTATGTCATATTTTTTGTATAATGTTTTTATATAATCTGAATTTGAGTTAGATAAAATTACATTAGCTCCGATGTCGCTTAACCTTTCAAATTCCTTAGCTAATTCATTATGTTCTAGTATCCCAAAACTCTCTTTAGTGTAATCTGTAAACTTTGAAGTTTTTGATATGGGAAAATATGGCGGATCAAAGTAAACAAAGTCGTTATTTTCGCATTTTGATGTGGTGTTTCTGTAAACATTGCATGATATTTCTACTTCATAAATACGCAGTAGTTCGGAACATTCCATTAGTTTCTCTCTATTGCAAATTTTTGGATTTATGTATCTTCCATGGGGAACGTTAAAGTTGCCTGATTTGTTGACCCTGTATAATCCATTATAGCAGGATTTGTTCAAAAAGATGAACCTTCCTGCCAGTTCAGTGTTGTTTTTCGGAACATACGCATCTCTAATGTAGTAATAGTATTTTTCCATATTTTTGTTATAGTTTTCCTGATGTTCATGCAAAATTTCTATTAGTTCATTTACATTGTCTCTTAATTCCTTGTACGTATTGATTAACTCAAAATTGGAATCTGATAAAATAGCTTGAAATTTTTTCCTTGTCTGAACCAAATAAAAGAAAAAAGCCCCGCTTCCTAGGAAAGGCTCAAAATATCTTTCTATGTTTTTGGGTGTGAGTTTATCCAATATGAATACCAGTCCTTTTTTCCCCCCGGCCCATTTTAGGTAAGACGATGTGATGGTTTTATGCAATTGATACTGTTTTATGTGTTAAATCAATCATTAAATGATTTGATGATTTTATCTATTACCAATTTATGTTAAAAATCAATAAAAAGTTTTTATTTCTTATTTTTTGTCATCCCACGTAACGTAAGAATACGAATCTTTTATCCTGTTTGAAACATCTGAAAGAAATTGATCTCTTATGATTTTTCCATAGTGTGTTATATCCCTTGATAACATTTGTAACCTGGGAATTAATTTTGGATTTATTATGTTGCCTTCTTTGTCAAAGTCGTGGGAACTGGTTGAAATTCCATATGGCATGCTCCACCCATAGCACTGTCGCACCACTGTTCTCATTTGCTCCATTACTGTTAATCCTTTCTCATATGATGTACAAATATAACCAAAGGTTTTCCCGGTAAACTCTTTCCAAAAATAGTCTAAGAAATTTTTTAATACTCCAGACATTGAACCATGATAATCGGGAGTAGTAAGAACTATTGCATCGGCCCACTTGACCATCAGTTTTGCCTTTTTAATGTTTTCTTTTTCTATACCTGTAATTTGTGGATCTGTATCTAGTTTTGGATCATAAAATGGCAATTTGTTTTTTTTTAAATCAAAAATCTCTATTTCTGAACCATGGGTATTTTTAGCGTCATTTAAAACAAACTCTAATGCTTTGAGACCGTGGGAACTTGTTGTCATGCTTCCTGAAATCCCTAACAATTTTATTGACATTATTTTTTATAAATTATTCTGTAGCCTGTCCATATATATTGAATTACATTCTAACAAATACTTTAGAAAAAAAACTATAGCTTAGCTGTTATAGTTTTCAGCACATTCTTTCATTTCCTTTGATGATATGTAATTTCCTCTGTCTTCTGCTCTCTCAAAACATGCTTTTAATAAAATTTTTCGTTCTTCTTTAGTTACCGTATTTTCGTTATACACTTTTTTTTCGTCGTTTTCGTCTTCGTCTTCGTTTTGCATGTTAATCTTATAGGTAACAACAGGCGCAAAATAACTTGAGTATGAGTTAGATGCTGGATGTTCGTCAATATTGTTTGAACCGTTTAGATCCATTACTTTCACAGTACCTATAGTACCTGAACCTTGCTGGAAATCTTGTTGCGCATCATCTGTTGAGGGTGGATACCGACCTTGATTTGATTGGTACCAATTAGGATCATCATTTGTTGTTGTTGCTGTATCTTTATTGCAGGCGTAAGAACTAGGCACAGGGGAGGATGTAAATACATAGCTTTGCATAAAATTCACAACACAATCAATATTTTGTAATGCAGACTCTCTGTCAGGTGGTGTATCTGGGGAGGCATAAACATTATAGTTGTTGTTATAGTTTACAAGATAATCGTAGCCATAAACTGCTTTTGTTGGTAATAAGGAGCTCAAACCATAAGACGTCAAACCCAGAAAAACAAAGAACATGAGACCGAATTTTATTTTATTGAAATGCATTGGCATAGTATTTTAGTTTATATTGTTTATGAAGATTGTTTTGGATAACTACGTAATTGTTTCTTTCTCAAAACTTTAATTAGATTATGATGGTAGAATGGTTTGTTTAATTCATCAATCCATTTTCACACTAACTTTTAATATTTGATGGATTAAACGACAACTTCAAAAACCCTTTATTATTTTACTGGATTAGATTCCTTACCATTTACAATTTAGCTTGGGTTAATTTAATTATATCCGTTTTATGCTTGTTTAACCTGTTGAAATAATGCTTTTTTATTGGCCATAATTTCATCGCCTAAGATAAATATATTTATTTTAACTCTTCTGTTATACCGCTAAATGGTGATATTGGTGTTAATAAAAGAACGAAAATGTTGTTGTCGACTTTTACATTATGCGTATTTTTTAACTCCGTTTGATTTCCGTAGTCATGCTCTCGACACCAAATAAAGTAGGCAAAACTGGAGTGATTTTTGCAAGGAACAAGTCAAAATGACAATATATTTGGAAATGCTGGCAATGACCGATTGTTTAGATTGGGGGAACTAATGACTATTCGGAGATTGGATATGAGAACGTACAGGTGGTATTGATGCTGGTTCCTTTAATTGTGAAGTTGGCAAAGATGCAATAACTGATTACAATCCTACAGAGGGGCACAGACATTAAATTACCGTACTGTATGGCTTTTACCTATTTCTATACCACCACCAACACCTCTTGAGGGTTACTTTGCTAGCCAATGTGTAGACCAATCACAACCATTAAACCAAAATAAACAATGCGTGTCTGAAAGGTGCTATTGTTCCATGTAACAAAACGGACGCAGAAAACCAACTGACACTTGAAACAACGTGTTAGCCCAAAACTAACTGTTTTTTTCTTTTTATATTTATATTGATATAATTGGTTGATGTTAAAAGAATTCATCGAGTGTTATCATCAAAAACTTGATTGCCTCTATGAAAATAAGGCTCTAAGCGAAGAAGAACTCCATCATTTTAAAAAAAGGGGAATCCAGATATTCGATACAAGTAAAGACCTAAATTGCAGTCATTTATCTAAGATTCTCCCTTATGTTATGCTGGGCGTATCCGATGAATATGTTAATAGAATGAACGTTCCTTATCAGGCAACAAGCTTTATTGCTGGGGAAGTATACGCACCCAATAGTGGAATGTATGCTTACAAAATACATGGGCAACAAGGTGGCGGTGTTACCCTGCTGACTGGTGGAATCAGAAAATTGGGTGATAACGTTTTTGCATCCTTGCATCGTATTCTTGTTGGAAATAGCGCCATCATTGTAACAATAAACAATATGATGGAAAACCATAACCAAATATGGTCATGGGAATTCTTTGGAAAAAATGTTGACAAAAACAACCATCTTGTTTACCAAGATCTTTTGGATTTATCTGCAAAACTTGTAGATTACAGTAGGTTTCATTTTGTTGTATCTATTAGGACAATCAGGAGTGTTATCGACTCTAACTTCATTGAATTATACAACAAAAATGAAATTGCGATGTTAAATCCTGAGAACAAGGTAAAAGTTATTTTCATCACTACGTTTGAAGTTTATAATTACCTTTCCAAATTCGTTAAGGAGTCTCCACTAATTTCATATATTGTCACTGGTAAAAGTTTTGAAACCAAAGTCGGGCTAGAAATCTTGAGAAAAAAATACGGTGTAAAGTACCTATTAAATGATGGCGGAAGAATAATGACCAACTCCATGAGGGCATGTGGTGTTTTAGGGGAGGAGCGGATAACGTTGGAGCCGTTTAATTCTTTAACACTTGATTACGCTGTTAGTAGTGATTGCATTCTGGGTAAAAATGGCAGTGGACTTGATAACTCTGAAATAGAGTACTCTATCTTGTTGAATTCAACACCAGTTAATGATGAAAAGGCAAATGTCTATATTTATCCTATGGATGAAACCAAGATTTTCTAAACCCCTATCTTCCTCTTTTTTCGATTGTCTAATCTTATTTGCATCCTGCTTTCTCCTTCTGCATATCTTTCCTCCTCTTCTTTATTTTGTAAAATCAATTTTGGCACTTCGATGGGTTTTCCTTTTTCGTCTAGTGCCACTAAGCTAACATAGGCAGTGCCTGTGTAAACTTTTTGTGATTTATTTAGATCTTCTGCCTCGATATCCACTTCTACCTCCATGGAGCTTCTTTTTACATAATTTAGTCTTGCTTTTAGTATCAATGCGTTTCCTATGTATACCGGTTTGGAGAATGTCATACTATCCATACTAGCTGTGACGATATTTGCATGGCCGGCATGTCTTTTTGCCACCAAACCTGCAATCAAATCAACATGTTTTAAGATCATTCCTCCAAAAACGTTTCCCAGGGGATTTGCATCTGAAGGTAACATTACTACAGTGGTTTCAGCTGCCGATTCACTTACTGTTTTTCCTGCTTTGTTGCTTTGGGCTTCTATTGTATCTGTCAATTATATTAAATAAAACTGTAATTAGAACTAATTATTCTTTTTTTTGATTTGGGTTTATACCAATCAATTCAATCATTTACTATATGGTTTATTTTTTTTAATGAAAAAAAATG
>JADDOQ010000016.1:17870-18321 GCA_016782315.1 Nitrososphaeraceae archaeon
ATTTTTATTGATGTGTTTTCTACAAATGCTGTTACCGATATAGCAACCCAGAATAACGCTACAGAGGGTGTAGACTTTCCATCAACAAGCACACTGCTGTTACAGTCATAAACAAAATCACCGAATTATCGCCTGAAGAACACGGACATACCTCCCAATTTTTAGGAATACTGCATCCATTAGTTTATCCTAAGATTTTTATTTTAGCGTCAACTAAGCCATAGATTCTGATTATCTGTCCTTTTTTCCTGACAACCACATTATTACTTTTAAAATCAATAAACGATGCTATATTATGTTTTAACTGTATCATCTGTGTGATTAAAATGTGAATGCAAATGTATTTTTGTTTAATTGGATAAACTGCTTTGAATAGTCTTACATTTATCTATTATATTGCCTGTAAGACTAAATTCGTTTTTAGATATAAAAAAATAAAAATTTGTGTGTT
>JADDOQ010000016.1:18599-24512 GCA_016782315.1 Nitrososphaeraceae archaeon
CCACCACCGCCACTGCCATAGTTGTTTCTTGGCCTGTATTCTCGGTTGCCATAACCACCACCGCCACTGCCATAGTTGTTTCTTGGCCTGTATTCTCGGTTGCCATAACCACCACCGCCACTGCCATAGTTGTTTCTTGGCCTGTATTCCTCAGAATATCTGTTTTGGCCATATTCTCTTCTTTGGTAGCTTGATCTAAAGCGATTGTTTCTTGGACCTGCACCGCCAGTGCTGTCCTTAAAGTCGACTTCTATTCCCAGTTCTGCATTTAGATTTTTCAATGAATTTTGGGTAATATTTTGAATTTTTCTCAAGATGTACATATCATTTTGGGATACAAAGGATAGAGATGTACCTTGGGCACCAGCACGTGCTGTCCTGCCTATTCTGTGGAAATATGTTTCAACATCATCTGGTAAGTCATAGTTAATTATGTGACTTACAGTTGTTATATCCAATCCACGTGAAGCAACGTCTGTTGCTATCAATATGTTAAACTTTTTATTTCTAAATCTTGACAGTGTATTCTCTCTCTGTCTTTGGTTTAAATCACCATGAATCGTATCTACAAAAAAGTTCTCATTTCTCAGCTTAAATGAAAGATCCCTAGTCCGCTGCTTTGTAGCTGCAAAAACAATAACATGGGTATCTTTGTTTGCTGAGATGGGCTTCAAAGTGTTGACAAGTTGTTTGAACTTGTCTTTTTCATAAATAAGTAGATATGATTGATTTATGTTTTCCTGTGAAATCGTCTTTTCGATATTCACCTGTTTTGGATTCTTCATATATTCTTTAGATAAACGTACTATTGATTCTGGCATAGTTGCGGAAAAAAGACAAATTTGCTTTTCTGCCTTAATATATGAAAGAATATCTTTAATATCTTCAATAAAACCCATGTCTAACATTCTATCTGCTTCATCAAGAACAACGAAATTAATTTTATTTAGTAAAATTGTCCCGTGACTTATATGATCTAATAGTCTTCCTGGAGTTGCAACTACGATGTTGACTCCTCTGCTAAGTATTTTCTTTTGGACTTGAAAATTTTGGCCACCATATATTGAAGTGGCTTTTATAGGACTATATTTAACAAATTGGTTGATTGTATCTGTAATTTGTATAGCTAATTCTCTTGTTGGGGCTAAAATCAATCCTTGCAAGTAGTTTTTTGGATCAATTTTACTTAAAAGTGGTGCCACAAAAGCAGCTGTTTTACCGGTTCCAGTATTTGATCTACCAATAACATCTTCCCCCTTTAAAATGAGAGGAATTATTGATTCTTGTATTGGAAAAGGTTGTTCAATTCCGTTTTCCTTTAGTGCTTTAACTATAGATTTTTCAATACCAAGTTCTTCAAAAGTGCTCAATTAATTTATCAGCTCAGGTATATAACCTTCGGCTATACCATATAAAAAGCAATGCATTATGAATTGACCTTTATAATTCTATAGCAGTTATTCTGCTACTAGAAATTTTGCATGGGTTATTTTATTTCAGTATGCCATAACCAGTCTACATTATTTATTCTTATGGCAAATTAGTGGTAATAATAAAAATTATACTTATTTTTTTATGGAATATGTAACTTTAAGCCGTTTTTTATTACATTTGTAATAATCATTTGATTGGAAATCGTGAATGGCGCAGCAATTATTCGTTTAATTTGATGGTTTTTAGAAATTATAATGGTAAAGGTTTTATTCAATACAGCCTATCTAATTTAGAATTTTGAATAGTTTAAATTTTGTAATATTGGGAGATACATCTATTGCAAGCAATTTAGGCAAGAAGGGGACCTCGACGGATATTTCTATTTATGATAAAAAGACAAACGATCAAATCTTCTCTTATTGTTACCCCAATACCTACCCTGAAAAATTGCAATCTCTTCTCCAATCAATAGCTATTTCTGAATATGCTATTTTGAATATTACTCGGCTTGACTCTTTTTTAGGAGAGCAGATGTTGGCACTTGATATATTTAATCTAAAGAGGGGTTTTATTTTATATAGTTTTGATGTTGATATAGAAAAAGTTAAGAATATAATAAGAAGAACAAACTTGTCGTCTTTTCAGATCGTAGATAGTCTTGAGCAGCTTAAAAAGCATTTATCTGACTTAAAACCAGCTGAATATGAAGAAAATGAAGTACCCAGTAGCGATACTGCTAC
The DNA here is from genome assembly GCA_016782315.1 of Nitrososphaeraceae archaeon. GTDB lineage: Archaea > Thermoproteota > Nitrososphaeria > Nitrososphaerales > Nitrososphaeraceae > Nitrosocosmicus. Next base: position 20,774 of record JADDOQ010000016.1, read on the forward strand.
TGCTACTAATTCTGTTTACATCCCAATTGATCACGTTTTTGATGTTAAAGGTGTTGGCACTGTTGTTTTGGGATCTATTAAACAAGGCGAAATTAAAACATATGATGAATTAGAAATAAATCCTCTGAATAAACCTGTAGTTATAAAATCCATTCAAATGCACGATGATCCTGTAAGTCACTCAAAGAAATTGGCTCGTGTAGGACTTGCTATTAAAGGTGTTTCTGCAAAGGATGTTTCACGGGGGGATATTATCACATCTCCGGGTTTATCAAAAATCATTAGTGATAGCTTTCAAATCAAATTCAACAAGAACCCATTTTTTAAGGAGGATATTATCGAGACTCAAAATTATATGATAAGCGTCGGTTTGCAGATTCGTACCGTTAAGATAAAAAAAATTGGAGACAACGAAATCGTCATTACACTGGAAAAACCAATAGCATATATTAAAAATAACTTGTGTATTGTGTTTAGTCCTGATTCAAAAACTATGAGAATTATGGGATATGGTTACATGGGTTAATATTGTTTTTGATTTGAGCAAAATTGATGGTAAACGGTGAAATAGGACAAAAATAGGATAAGTCTTTGGTTATACTTTAATATTCCATTTGTCTTTAATATATTATTCTTTCTTATGTCTATGCGTAGTTTTTTCCCGTTTGATAATATTCGCTCAAACCAAGAGAAGGTGCTTGGTGAAATTGATCAAGCCTTAAAATCAGGATATAAATATATCTTTTTAGAAGCTCCAACTGGATTTGGAAAAAGTGCCGTTGCTGTTGCCCTATCTAGATTTCTTGGGAGCTCTCATATCTGTACATCGACAAAGGATTTGCAAACTCAGTACTCTAAAGACTTTCCTTATCTATATGAAGTTAAAGGACGAAATAATTTTCCTTGTATCGTCAAAGAAGATATGGGCATTAAAGAAAGTTGCGATTACGGTCCATGCCTAAAAGAAGATGAATATGACTGTTTGTACAAAACAAGGTTAAGTGACTATGAAACCAAACTGGAGGGAACTATCTATGAGAATATTGACATATCCAAATATGCCCTAAAAAAATATCATGATAAAACAAAACAACATTCTCAACTTGTACAACTTCAGTGGAAACCTTGTGAGTATTTTCACCAAAAATGGATATCTGTAAAGTCTAGTCATACTATTTATAATTACAAGTATTTTTTATCTGACCTATTTTATTCATCGGGTGTAAATAAAAGAAAACTTTTAATTTTGGATGAGGCCCATACATTAGAATCTGAAGTATCAACTTTCAAAAATTTTATAATAAATAAAGAATACCTAAACAGATTTTTTCCAAAACTGAATCTGCCAGAAAACAAGCCTCTTGATGTTGACACATACGTTGACTTCTGTACAAATCTAAAGGAACGATTTTATGATTATATAAATAAAGGCGAAAGTTTGGTGGGAAATGATGGGGATAAAAAGAAAGCGATTGATGCAAGCGAAAAAAATTTAATTGATGCATTAGCATTTGAAAAGAATTTGTCTGTTTTTCTGGATGATTTGAAATCCAACAAGAATAATTGGTTGGTAACTAACATGATAAAAAACGATAATGATAATAAAATAAGCCGGATTAAAATGGAGCCACTAGATGTTTCAAATTATTTTGTTGATATTTTTGATAAGGGATCTGTATCTTTGTTGATGAGTGCTACTATATTAAGTAAAGATAACCTTTGTAAAGCTGTAGGGCTAAAAAAGGATCAGGTAAAATTCATAAAAATCGAAGAATCTGAATTTCCTGTTGAACATAGGCCTATCTATCTGATGAACGTGGCATGGTTAAGCGCAAAAACCATGAGTGAGTCATTGCCCCATATAGCAAAGGTTATTGATAATCTTCTCTCTGTACATAAAAACGATAAAGGCATAATTCATACCACATCGTATTCTCAATTACAGTTTATTAAAAACAACATCTCTAAAAACAATTTTGTTAGACTGATAGAGACAAATCCAAAATTAGATAGAAATGACATGATTATGAAACATTTTGAGAGCTTGAAACCAACTGTTTTGATCTCCCCCTCTATGTATTTAGGGATAGACCTTAAAGATGACCTTTCTAGATTTCAAATTATAGTTAAAGTTCCATATCCTGATTTAACTGATAAAAAAATATCTGTGCTCAAACAACGAAATCCTAAATGGTATGAATGGAACACTATATTGCGATTGATTCAAGCGTATGGACGAAGCATCCGAAATTCAGAAGACTATGCTAATACCTATATTTTAGATAGCAGCATATCCTTTTTGTTAAAAAATGGAAAAGATATGATACCAAAATGGTTTTCAGAAGCGATAGTTTCAAGATAAACAATAAAAATATGCGTTAATACTATCTGGTGAACTGCCTAATATGATATAAAAGCATGGTTCATGTATGTTATTAATTATATGGTGATGTCACAAACCTCAAACTTTATCCGTAATCTGTTTTTCAATAGCGATCTTGACCCTCCAGTTAAGCCTGACATTTCATTTGGGAATTATTTTTTAAAGTGGGATGAGGACTCTATAGGTCTTTACTCAAATGAGATTTTGAAATTTAAATCTTTTATAAAAAACATGATACCTAACCTTGAGCCGATTATGAAAATGATCAATATATCCAGACCAAAAAACGATCCATTCAGAAAGGTTATCAATGACAGGGGACAATTTTCTATATCTGATAAATATAATGGCCGAATTTTTTTTATTTTGAATATCGATACTGGTGGCTCAACAGTTTTGTTTAGAGAGGAGCGAGTTTTAATCAATGATGAATTACTTGAAAAACTGCAACTTCATTGTGATTCCAAAGGCTTTACTTTGCTTAGCAAACTAAAAGACATCAATGACGTTGTTTCAGTAAAATGGAAAATAGGTGATTTGCTGTTCAACCGTATGGAACACAGTAAATAATACATGGTAAAAGATATGGGTATGCCAATATCCAAATATCCTAACTGTTTTTTACTGTGTTTTTGTTGTGTGGTAAAAGACTGCAACTAAATAACTTACTATTAGTTAAAACTTTTTGATTACCGTGAAAATAAAAAAAGAGAGGGTGGATTTATTCTTGTCCTAAGGCTTGGTTGCCTGTATTGAGATTCAATTGCACTGCTAGGTTGTCGCATGAATTTGTTGTGTCTTCACCAGATATACATTGTGAGTCTTGTGAGCTAAATTGTTGTTGCTCAATTTCTTGCTCTGCTTCATTAGATGATGATTTAGCAAATGCAGAGTCAAATCCCGAAACAGAGACTGTTCCCAACATCAATGCTGATGCGATGAAGATTGCGAATATGCCTATTTTATTGTTCTTTGTTATGTTACTCATGGTAATCAGAATCTATGAGAGAAATCAATTATATCAGAGTTTGGATACTCGTTACCACAAAATTTAATCTATATATATTATTATAATATTAACATACTATAATATGCTTGGATTTTCTTATATGTCATCAGAAGATATTCTTCTACTATATGATTATTTGTAAAACTTCTTGTAATTAAGGGCTCAATATATATGTACGCAAACATCCGGAATATTGGAGGTTTGCTTGTTTTTGTTGATCTATAAAATTAAATTGTACTGTCTTTAAATAGAAAGGTAATGGGCCCGTAGCTCAGCCAGGTAGAGTACCGGACTTTTAACTGAACAAATATAAGAAAGAAATCCGGCTGTCTGGGGTTCGAATCCCC
>JADDOQ010000119.1 GCA_016782315.1 Nitrososphaeraceae archaeon
AATGGGATTGAATCTTCCGTATTGGGTGGCTATAATGCAAAAGTATCTTCAGGGGACACTGTGACCATTCTGTCAATTGTTCATGGCGGTTAAATTAGTTTACTCGGGCATTGCTTATTGGTATTTCTTTTAGGTATTGAAATATATTTAATTTATTTTAATGGTTATTTATTGTGACTTTTAACGGAATTTTTAAGGTAATTAAGGTTTCAAAAGATAGAATTGGCGTTATAGTCGGAAAAAAGGGCTCTGTAAAGTCCGAAATAGAATCCAAATGTAATGTACGTCTTGAAATAGATGGTGAATCTGGTGACGTCAGTATTGGATTTAAAAATAATCCCTCATCTATTGAAATTGGAGTTTTTAAAGCCTCTGAAATAATAATGGCTATTTCAAAAGGATTTTCACCCGATAGGGCCTATAGTTTGTTAAATGAGGATAATGTACTTCAGTTGATTGATCTGCGAGAGTATTCAGGAAAATCAACCAGTTCTCTTGATCGAATAAAATCTCGGATAATAGGACAGAGCGGAAAATCTAGGAGAAACATTGAGGACTTTACTGGTGCTTATCTATCAATATATGGCCATTTTGTAGGATTTATCGGAAATTATGAAGAAGCCTCTTTGGCCCTTGATGCTGTTACCATGTTGTGTAAGGGAAGTTCTCATAAATCGGTTTATCATATGCTTGAAGAATATAGGAGAAAGAAAAAACTAGAAAAAATGGATCTTTGGGAAAAAAACGACATTCAATAGTCAAATGCATGATGAATAGCGGAACGACTCACATCCGCTTTCACTTTTTATCTTTCATGTTTTTCTCACAGCTTGATTATTATGGTACTAATAATTATTAAATTATAGAATTGGACAAAGACCATGAGAATTATGTCAACAATGATTCAAAAAAGGGGAATAAAATTGATAAATCCACATTTTACTATTTGAGTACAATCGTAGCATTGGTTATGACCATACCTGGCATCATAACCCTTATCACTATGCGATTTTATACTGATAGCCTTATTTTACAATTAAGTATAACTTCTTTTGTTTTTTTAATAAGCTTGATTTTTTCTATCAAAATAGCTAAACTATTATCTATAAGAGTTGAACACAAACAATTCAAATAATGACATAACTACTATTTTATTGATCTGTTGGTTTTCAATAGATTTTTTAGTTTTATGCTTTGCTGTTGTCCCATCTTTTAAAAGCTTCATTGCTTATGTCAAATTGATCTAAAGTTTTACCTACAATGTGTAAAACTAGATCATTTACTGTTTTTGGTCTGTGATAAAAGCCTGGCATGGCAGGCAAAATGATGACTCCTATTTTTGCAAGTTTTAGCATATTTGATAAATGAATCTGCGATAATGGTGTTTCCCGGGGGACAATAACCAGTTTCCTATTCTCCTTAATGGTAACTGAAGCTGCTCTTGAAATTAAATTGTCATCATATCCATTTGCTATGCTTGATAAAGTTTTCATACTGCATGGAATTATTATCATTCCGCTTGTCTTAAAAGAGCCACTTGAAATTGACGCTGCCATGTTGTTTTCTTCATACTCATAGGTTGCTAATTCTTTTATTTTTGAGATATTCTCATCAGTTTCGATTTCTATGTTTTTTTCTGCCCATTTACTTAAGACTACGTGAGTTTCAATCTCCAACTTATTGAGAAAGTATAGCAGTTTTATCCCGTAAATTACTCCGGAACTCCCCGTAATACCGACTACTATTTTGAGTTTTTTCTCCATCTAAGTGCTTGATATCTCATTTCCAATATTTTATATTTAATACTTTGATTTTTTTATATGTGTTAACAGTCTTTGGTTCAATAGCTCTAGATACAACTAGAACTCCATTTCAAACAAAAGAACGTATATTGGGAGGTGCTGCTACCTATGCTTCACTGTCTGGGTCCTTTTTTGTGCCTGCATCACTTATTGGTATAGTGGGGTATGATTTTCCTCAAAGTTATCAAACTCTTTTAGAAAACAAGGTAGATACAAAGGGTTTGATGAAACATGCCGAAAAAAAGACTTTTTTTTATGACTCCTCTTTTGATTATGATTTGTCTCATAGGACTACTAATAAAACCGAATTGAATGCAATAGAGAACTTTGAGCCTATGGTGCCCATGGAGTATGCCAATTCAAAATTTGTCTATCTTGCCAATAATGATCCAGATCAAAACATAAAAATATTAAAAAAATTTGATCGCCCCGAATTGGTTGTTTGTGATACTATTGAGTATTGGATTCGAGAGAAAAAAAATTCTGTGATATCCATGATGGAGAAAACTCATGGTGTAATAATCAACGATCAGGAGGCGAGGTTATTATGCGATTTGCCAAATCTGATTAAATGTGGAAAACAGATTCTATCATGGGGGCCTAGTTTTGTTATTATAAAAAAAGGAGAACACGGTGTTCTTTTCTTTTGCAATGACGACGTTTTTCCAATTCCTGGATATCCTATAGAAGATATTGTAGACCCGACAGGCGCTGGTGACTCGTTCGCAGGCGGTTTTATGGGATATCTTATTTCCAAATACCAAAAAAACTTTTTCGATAATATTGATTTGGTTAAGGAATCCATCCTGTTTGGAAATATTATGGGCACGTTTGCAATAGAGGATTTTGGAATCAATAAATTAGTTAATATTGGCATCAACGATATTATGGATAGAAATAAGAGGTATAGGAATTTGTTATCGTTGGGTTGATTTTTTATTTGGAAGATATATAATCATCTTTATGCTAATAGATATGGTTTCAAAATAAATGAGAATTTTGATCATTGATAATTATGATTCATTTGTTTACAATATTGCCCAAATGATGGGCCTTCTCAATACAACTCCTTTTGTAGAAAGAAATGATAAGATTGCTTTAAAAGATATTTCAAAAATGAATCCCGATGCAATTGTTATATCGCCTGGTCCTGGACACCCAAAGTTTAAGAAGGATTTTGGAATCTGCAGTAATGTAATAACACAATTAGGACCTAAATTTCCAATCTTAGGAATTTGTTTAGGCCATCAAGGAATAGTTCATGCGTATGGCGGAAAAGTTAAAAGAGCAATAAAAATTAAACATGGTAAAACTAGTGTGATTGAATATTACTCAAACTCTAGCTTATTTGAAAACGTCAATAATCCATTTACTGCTACTAGATATCATTCTCTGGTTGCAGATAAAGAGACTCTCCCTAAATGCTTAAAGATAACGTCGAAATCTTTAGATGATGCTGAAATAATGGGGATTCGACATGAAAAGTACATGATAGAGGGGATACAATTTCATCCTGAATCCATCTTAACTGGAGAGGGAAAAAAAATCTTATCGAATTTTATCAACGTGATAAAAAAATGAACACAAACAATCAAAGATTCAGTTACTCTAACCAATATCAAAATCAAAATCACTACATATTGAAAAAATTGTCAGAAAAAAAGAATCTAACTATCAAAGAAGTTTTTGATGTCGTTTCTAATATTCTCGATGGTAGTTGTTCTGATGCGTTTATTTCGGCTTTTTTGATGTCCTTATTGTTAAAAGGCGAAAGCCTGGATGAAATTAGTGGAACCGTTAAAGCTATAAGATCTAAATCCATTAAAATTTCACCATCTGTCAATCTCCCTATTATAGACAATTGCGGAACTGGGGGTGATTTTTTAAACACTTTTAATATAAGCACTGCCTCAGCACTTGTAGCCAGTTCCTGTAGTGGAGTTGCAGTTGCTAAGCATGGTAACCGATCTTCTTCAAGCTTATGCGGAAGTGCAGATTTTTTTGATCATCTCGGTTATGATTTGGATATCGAACCTACATCGATTGCTCAATCTGTCGATACACTTGGTTTTGGTTTTATCTTTGCCCCAAAATTTAATCCCGGTTTGAAAAATGCCTCAAAGGTGAGAAAGGAACTGGGTTTACGTACAATTTTCAATAAGGTGGGTCCATTGTGCAATCCTTGTGCAAATTTATATGGTCAAATTATAGGAGTCTCCGACCCTAGCCTATTGGATATAATTCCACAGGTGATTCCTATTTTGGGTTTGAAAAATGCTATGATTGTCCATTCGCATGACGGAATGGATGAATTGTCTACTAGCAGTAAAAACACTGTGATTTGTGTGTCTTTGCAAGACGGGGACTATTCTTTTAACAAAACTGTTGTTGAGCCCTCTGATTTTGGAATGCCAAAATCTACCCTGAATGAACTTGCTGTAAAAGATAAATTTCAGTCCATAACGGAAACAATGCGCGTAATATATGGGATTAGATCAAACAAATCCAGAGAAAACATTGTGTTGCTAAATAGTGCTGCAATATTGCTAATTGGCAACATAGTGGATTCATTTAAAGATGGCCTGTCCATTGTAAAGCAGTCTTTAGATGATGGTGGTCCCCAAAAAAAGCTAAGGAGTCTTATAAATAAATATGGTGATATTTCCAAACTTGATGAAGCGGAGAGATTACTCTAATGCTTTATAGTTTGAATTTAGGTATTGGTTATTCTGATTTGTAATTGTTCTTTTTTTTTGTATTTTTTACATAGCACGTATATTTCACTGCTTTGTTTTCTGCTTGCATCGGGTTTTGTTATGATTACGTTTAGAAAAAATTCTTTTAGATGGTTTATAAATCCTGCAGTGTCTTCTCCCTGAAATACCTTGTACAGCGCATAACCGTTTTCTTTCAATACTGTTTTTGTGAATTCTAGTGCTTTTCTAGTCAAATCTATCTGCTTTATGTGATCCATCTCCCACAGGCCCGATACGTTTGGGGCTAAATCTGAAAGCACTACATCTGCATTTCCACCTATCAAGTTGATTAATTTGCCTATGTCTTTTTCCTCTTCTATGCTTCCAACAATTGTAATTACGTTTGGAATGGGTTCAATTTCTTTCAGATCTATTCCAATAACTGTCCCCTTTGGACCGGTTATTTTTGAGGCAAGCTGCAGCCATCCGCCAGGGGCTGCGCCTATATCTACAACTTTCATTCCTTCTTTTAGAAAGTGATGTGATTTGTTTAACTGAGATAATTTGTATACCGCACGACTTCTATACATATTTTCTTTTGCAAGTTTTCTATATTGATCTTTACGTGCATCGGATAATTTCATCTAGACTCTCTTTGTTTGGTTATTGCATAATCTAAATAATATTGTTTATGTTATTTGGTTGTTCTAGAAATGTTTTTTATGGGCATGAAAAATTTATGGATATGGATAAAGGTCGTATTCAAAGCCTTATTAAAGATTATCCTGATTTTCCAAAACAAGGTATTCTTTTTAGAGATCTCACTCCTGTATTTAGGGATGGCCTCTCACTAGCCTTTTTAGGCGAATATTTCTATGAACATTTTAAAAATACCGATATAGATTATGTGGCTGGAATCGAAGCTCGTGGATTTGTTTTGTCTACAGTCTTAGGTTTGAAATTTAACCGAGGTGTACTTATGATAAGAAAAGCAGGAAAGCTACCTGGTAATACAGTAAAACAAACCTATGAGATAGAATACGGTAACGCAGCAATGGAGTTACAGCATGAATCCATTAAAAAAAACGAAGATATATTGATTGCTGATGATTTGTTGGCTACCGGCGGAACAGCCTTTGCTGCAGCAAAACTGATTGAAGAACTAGGTGGTAATGTAATTGGATTTGCATTTGTAGTGGAGTTATCTGCACTTGGGGGCGGAAAATTATTGCGAGAGAAAGGCTATTCTGTGCATTCAATGGTGGTTTATTAAATGTATAAAAAGGAAGATAATGGTGCAGTCGAGATTGCAATAATCGGTGGAACTGGGATATATGACAATGATTTATTTCGGGAGGAAAAAACAATTAAATCTCATACACCTTATGGCCCTCCATCGGATTCTATAACTGTAGGTATGTTCGGTGAAAGAAAAATTGCATTTCTTCCACGACATGGAAAAGGCCATAGAATCCCTCCCCATATGATAAATTATCGAGCTAATATATGGGCTTTAAAGGATTTGGGCGTAAGAAGAATAATTGCACCTTCTGCGGTAGGCAGCCTAAACTATAGTTATGCTCCTGGAGAAATAATGTTGCCTGATCAATTTATTGATTTTACAAAGAATCGAAATTATTCATTCTTTGATGGTTCCCAAGCATGTCACATATCAATGGCAGATCCTTTTTGTAATGATTTAAGAAGAACTGCTAATAAATGCATAAATGATCTTGGCATTAAATTTCATGATAAAGGAACCTATGTTTGTATTGAAGGACCACGATTTTCAACCCGATCGGAATCCAAAATGTTTAGGGATATCTATCATGCAGATATTATAGGAATGACTTTGATTCCAGAATGTATTCTTGCACGAGAAAGTGAAATTTGTTATTTGTCTATTTCAACAATAACTGATTATGATGTTTGGGCAGAACAACCTGTATCCTCCAAAGATGTTATTGAAATATTGCAAAAGAATGCAGACACTACCAGAACAATAATCTCCAAATTAATACCGTTGATCTCTAATGACAGAAATGATTGTTCCTGTGGTTCTGCATTGGATGAGGCATTACTATAATCGGTGATATCATCTATTCCATTGCTGTTCTTCTTTTCAAATCCTTTTCATCAAAGGTTATATCGCCTTCGATTATCTTTTTCTGGATTAAACTTAAGACTATTTCTGGATCCATGCCCATTTTTTTAATTTGATTGTATTTTGTTTCAGAGATTTTTATGTTGATATTCTGCCCTCCTATGCGTCCAAATGCCACTGCCCTAAAATTAACCGTATTGTTGCCAATTGAAAAAAACCCTGATAGCTTACTTGCCACTGCCCCTTCTACAACGTTCTTGATGTGTATTTTAAAATCAATCTTGTCGTATTCTTCAGGGATATTGGATTTCATTTTTGTGTTATTTCCTTTGATATTTCTACGCTTCTGTTGATGTTTTTGGAAACTAAAAAGCTCCACCAATCTGGATCTATTATTCTTGAGTTTTC
>JADDOQ010000253.1 GCA_016782315.1 Nitrososphaeraceae archaeon
CAACCATCAAAGGATTCCTATTTTTATTAACAGTAGAAGAGCCGGTGTTATTCGCAGTCTTAACGTTTGTTCCCATAAATATCCTGATATCATCTACAGGCAGATGTAATTAAATTTGAAAAGCAGATTTTTATATGTTATTGAAGAAATACAATCCAGTATACATTACTATTTTTATTTCCATTCCCATAACTTTGTATGGAATCGTCATAGTCTCAGCCCGTCCTTCTGTGATGAAGTTATGGTTCAACGGCGACTTTAGCGCAAACAAATACAGTTGCCAGATACCAAATTCATCATTGTTTGAGTTCTAACACCTTTTGATTTACACCTTTTATTCGTAGAACCCACTTAAAAGAACCGTTATGAGTATGGACCGAGTGGGATGTTATTCAGTAGTGAATGGAATCCAAATTGAGTGATTGTTTATTGCCTTCAATAACCTCTTTTATGAAAGGTATCTCATTTTGGCATAGAGATGTGGAACTAAAAAAACCACACAGAAATTCAATGGATCGTGTGGGTTATGCGGCAAATATGGCATGGAACTTTTTGCTAAACGTTTTAGCATTACATAATCATTGTTTGATTATGGTCTACCCAAAATAATACAAATTTATACATCTTGGTTCATTATAACAATCTCATTAGTAGAGGTTTTTAGATCTTATCAACACCGTCATATAGCGACACCAAGACAGGTAACAGGAAATTTTTAAAATTTTTGGCTCCATATATAATCAAATAAAGTGATTCTAAGGCTAAACAAAGAGGATCAGTACTTTAAACCTTGCTGAAAATGAGAATTGGCCATTTATAAAAGGAAATAACAAAAATCGAGAAATGGAAAATAGAAGGCACACTAATAAAAAACATTTAACTGCTCTTTCCCTTCGTCATCATCCTCCTGTGTCACCGCCATCATCTCCGAAATCTATTCCATTGTTGTTACTTTCAGTTGAGAGGGGTTGAGCACTGTTGTCTTCTTCTTTAGGTGTCATTGTTTCATCTTTAGCATCATTATAAACTTCCCCTGTAGGAAGCGTGGGCGTTGTTGTATCTTGATCACATCTGTAGGAGGAATGTTACACCTGAATCAACGAATGGTGTTGGCTCTGTAGCGTCTGGGGTTGGTGGCTCTGTAGCGTCTGGGGTTGGTGGCTCTGTAGCGTCTGGGGTTGTGAGATTTTGACCTAAATCAGAAGTATTCAAATTAAGAGACTCAGATGTCAAAGTGTTTCCAATTGTAATGCTACCTAACGCAGGTGGCACAACTACTAACAAAACCACAATAAAAGATAAACAAAATGTTATTTTAGACAAGGCTGTTCCTGTATCTCCAATAGCCCGACTATTGATTTCGGGATCAATTGACGTGGGTTTAAATAAGTTTTTGTCTGCAAAATATGGAATAATATTCTTTTTTTGTATAATATACATCTATCTTCACAACATATCTATATAACTATTTTATATTAGAAAATTCTTTTTTTAATACTGCCTTATGTATAGTATAATATCAGTCCATACTATAGAATCACAACTTACTATGAATGGCATATTTGATCCATATTTAGGCTAAATGAAGATGGGATACAAAAAAATGGATTTAAAAAGACTGATTCTTTCAGCGAAGTTTTAGATGCCTCAAATGACCAGTGTTGCTATCCAAATATACTTGCCATTTTTCAGACTTTTGTTTTTTCCAACTATGAAGATCCATTTCTTTTTTATTGTTTGGCTCGAAAGACTGAGGGTCAATTTCGCCTATTTTCTTCAATGTTCTGTGAGAGAGATCTCCTACTGGTTTTGGCTCTGGGGAATTATTTGTCATTGTTACTCCACTACCTCGTAATAGGCTATTTTTCCATCATCCTGTTTCTCGACACCATAGACATCACCCTCATATTCCACCCTATAGAATTTGCCTTTCTCCAAATTTTTGAAATCTATATCGATAAAGTCTTTTTCTCCCTCTTTCATTATTTGGACTTCAGGCGAATTA
>JADDOQ010000120.1:0-4023 GCA_016782315.1 Nitrososphaeraceae archaeon
ATAAAAGGAGAGGGTCAAGCAGGATTTCAACTTCCAGTTGCCTCCTCAACACCTGATGATGAAAATTACAGTCCACTATTTGCAATAAATTATATAGAATGGAACGAAGGTTCCAATGCCAGAGTTTTAAAATCGGTTAATGAAGTCCTAGAAGCTCAAAATAATGGGGAAATTTCCGTAACAAAAACAAACATTGTTATCAACAGTCCTAGTGTGCAGATGAAATAGACCCTATTTTTAACTGTACAGAGATTCGTTTATTTGAATTTCTGTTATTTCTCTTTTTATATGGTAATAACAGTCCGGATGTTTCGGTTATACATGCAATTAAAATGAACATAACAATCATAACAATATAGAATCATTGTTTTACTTTACTTGTACTCACTTCCTCCATAGTTTCACAATACAGGTAAAATTATAATGTATGATATTTCTAAAAACTTGGTAGTTGAAGAATGCAACATTTAATTGTTAACAATCATCTACAAAGATAAAGGATAAAAAGTTGAAGAAAATCCAATTCAACACAGTGTTTGAAGCTTCAAAAGCGGGCAAGTTATTCAATTGGAAAAGAGATCATAAATATGGAGTTTTAATATTTGAAGTAACGGAGGAGCAATATAATCTTCTGAAAGAAAACAACATAGGTTTTTTCGATGAGGAAGAAACCCAGTAGGTACAAGGCTTTCAAATTAGCATAGTCGGATAACTTTTTCTCTGCATTGATATTGTATGGCATGTAGAATACCTAAATCTTATAGTTGGCTTTGTCCCATTCAACTTTTACACCATAAAATCAATAGAGATTTTAGGTTGCTAGCAAGTAAACGCCAAAAAACCATCATACAATATCTGTTATCTTATGCATATAAAATGAACATCCACAAGGGCTTTTAAAATTGCAAATACACCCAAATGTCTTCAGTGTCTATAGGTATTCCCCTAAAGAGAAATTATTTGGGAGTTGGCATTGGAAGAACCCAAATGCAACAGACGAAACATGATGGCAACAGATAAAGGCTAAAGATTATGAAAGTAGGTTAATAGCAAATGTTAATGTATTATCCAAAAGATGCTAGTTTTAAGCCATTTAAAATTAATTTAGAATATTTGGATCATCATCCAATGCTCACAAATAATGAACTTGGCATATCTGTTCGCATAGATGAAAATGCGGATTTATGTGAGAGAATAGAGCAGGAGCTAAAACTATCATGGCAGAAAATTGTAGATGAGTATGACGAATCAAAGTTGATATTTAAAAAACTAAAGAAAGTTCGCAACAACTTGATGGAATTAAAAAAGACTCAAGATATGGCATAACAATAATTATGTGCGCACACACCAAACAGCAACCAAAAAACAATGCAAAAAAAAACGTTTGCCATGGAAATAAAGAATCGTGATTTTAAAACAGACTTCACTTAACAATACCTTGTTAATAAATCTAACGAGACAGACATAAAAAATGACAAAACACATAATAAATGAATGAGTATCAATCAATTCTTTCTTTCATTTTAGGATCCTTTTGGTTATATGGCATCAGTCTTTTTATAGATGAGACAAAATATGGCGGTGATGTTGGTTGCTGCTGCTGCTGCCGCTGCAATTGTTGCAACACAAATCCATCATTTGCTTTTTCTGCCCATACATTACTCTTATGCTTACACAAAATTGAATTTCTTAAAACCACACTTGCCATAGAAGTGGTGATATTACAAAAGGACGAAATGCAATTTCTTATCTCATTTGACAGTTTATTGTTTTTGATAAAAGAAAGCGTCTCTTTTAAATTGCTGATTGGATCATATGAGGATATAAACAACATAATCACCATGTTGCGAATACAGTCTCTTTCTCTTTGAGGATAATTGGACAAAACACCATCCAATTCATTCATAATTGGCACTAATTTTTCCATACCCTCATCATAAACATCATCTTCGCTTTTGACCTTCCTCTTTACGGCGTTTTTAATTGATGGTATGCCAAGCATGTGGTCATGGTTGTGGTTTTTATTTGATTCTTCAATACCGGCCTGAAAAACTCTCCCTATACCGTTTTCTCCTAAAACCGAAATTTTTGATTGTGGTAGTGGTAAATTTATTACCAAATTATCAAACCTATCATATATTTCGCCCTGGTTAAAATGGGTAAAGTTATGGCGTTGAGCATTCCATCTTCTACCAAACCTTCTTTTGCAAAGTGAACAAGCATATGGAATATTATTCATTAATACCTTTTAATATTCAAATTTTCTTTATATAACCTACTATATAGTTTATATGAATTCAATCTTACTTATATAGAAGTTTTAGAAAACCTATAGGATTATATATGTTAAACCAATAATATTCAAGCAAGTTTTCCTATTTCTTGAGTATTTCTTATGGTATTGAGTTACTCGGAGTTACTCATAGTGGAGGTCTTTGGTACAGTTGCTTGTTTGACAACCTAACTTATCAGTTTTACAGGGTAAATGATAAATGATAATCAATACCCTAGTTACGAATGCTCACTTTGTAAACATAGGGAAAATGGCCATGATATCACATTATCACCTGATGGCGATTTAATCAACTCACTAATTTTATCACAGTATGGCAAAAGAGATTAATACAAAACTAATGGTTTCGCAATTACCTTTACATTTGCGCAATGTAAAAGGGTTTTACAAAAGATGTATAATAGCAGTGGTGATTTTGAAAACTTCAAAACGAAAGAAAGGAATTTAACAAACACCCGTTTTTGTCAGTTGGCAAAGGTGCAAACATAGCATACAATATAACACCATATCTAAACTTTCATCCACTCCCTTGCTTCAAGATACTCAATGAGCCGAACCATCTCCTGTATTCTCACCTCTCCACCAGCCTGGGTTTTGCATGACTCATAATACTTTAACAATGTCTCATTTTCGCTATTTGTTATCGAATCCTTTTGTTCAACCATGTCAAAAAATTTATCTTCTTTTCCTATGTGATCATCAAGAAAAACAGCATACGCCTTCAAGAATCTGGCAACAGGCTCGTTTACTGAGCCATATGGTCCATTTGACTCATGGTTATTCTCTTTTTCCGTTTTCTTTTTCCATTGTTCCAGCTCTCTTCTCAGCATCATCGCGATTCGCCTTCCCAACTCATGTTCGATTAGGAATTTTCTTATATCTTCTGCAAATCCATCTTTATCTTTTGTCTCTGGAAAATATGCTTTCTCCTCTTTGCCATGATGGAAATTGTCTACGAATTCTTCCATTATTACAGATAAAATCTCTATGTCTGTTATCGGTATGAACTGATTTGCGTATAGTTTGTTAGAGCATGTTTGGGATATGTTTTTGATTCTTTTTATAATCACATGGTCGTTTTTTAGGTTTTGTGTTGCATTCAAATCTAGTGCTACCTAGACTTTTAGTACACTTAAATTTAGAGTATTGGATAAACACGATCTTAGACGTTACAATCCATTATTTCATAAACTCAATTACTTCAATAAGCAGTGAAAGCAAACACAAAAAAAAACGTATTTTATATTTGGGGATACAAAACAATCATCACCCAAACAAGGTATCATATATTTATCCGTAATCGGCGCTTTAATCAAATATTCCTGCGTTTGAACAATCTTTTTTTATTCATCTGTTGATGCAGATACCGCTTGTCCTATCCGGATGCTTGAAAAAGATGCAAAAAGTAGTTCACCAATAAAACAATGAATCTTTTATTCCTAAATGATTGGTCATTAAAATGTCCCTTGATTTTGGGACCAATCCCACAACTTTTCATTATCTGAAACTACGATACCGTTTAGAATTGAATAGATAAAAATAAACATAATTACGGTAAGCCATTTTAGCACATAAAGAAACAGGGTACAGTTATACTAATTTTAGATATTGATAAATAATAGGAGAAATATATAAAAAATACAACAAAGGAATGGCCTCACCAAAAAGTAACGGCATCTTAATTGTAGATGACCAAAGAGATATTGCGGATTTGGTGAAGATACTACTGC
>JADDOQ010000120.1:4136-6780 GCA_016782315.1 Nitrososphaeraceae archaeon
ATGACCAAAGAGATATTGCGGATTTGGTGAAGATACTACTGCAAAAAGAGGGATATGATGTGCATGAGTTCTATGACCCTTTCATGGCACTAGAATATTTTAAAGAAAATTTCAAAAATTTTGCACTTGTGATAACAGATGTCAGGATGCCAGGTATGAGCGGGATTGAGCTTGTATCGAAAATCAAAGAAATTGAGCAAGACATCATAGCAATACTTATCTCAGCTTTTGAAAAAGATACAATCGAGAACGAAATAAAGAGATTCAACATTGAAATAGCAGAAACATTCCAAAAACCAATACTTTTAAAAAAACTTCGATTGTGTGTCAATGGGCATATTAAAAAAACGGACATTGAAAAGGAAGAAAGAGAAAATCAAAGGAGTGATTGAACTTTAATTCAATGATAAAACCTTTTCACAAACAGTTAGTATTAAATTTTGTTGATTAATGATCTTTGTAAGAGGTGTTCGGTATTAACTCAGATACATTAATCAAAAATATTCATGTTGAAGATGCCGCAATTAAATTATCTGCAGAAAAATTCGGTATACACTGTTTGATAATCTATCCCGATTTACCGACTTTAAGAGAATTTTACTCCCATTACATAAAGAATCAGATGGAAGACAACAATGAGGTGGTTCTCTTTGCCCCTTTCTATGAAACTGCAGATCGCGTAAGGCAAACTCTCTCAGAGGGTATTGCTGCAATAGATGTATCCAAATACGAGGATGAAGAAACACTCTTCATCACGGATGCTTTAAAGAAATATTTTCAAGAGACAGAAGGGGAAGAAACGGATTGGTCCTTTAGAAAAATGATGGTAAAACAGGCCAAAAAAAAAGGAAAGAACGGATTTTCCATTTTGGGCGACTTGGGCGCATTTCAATATAAGGGCAAAATTAAGGAGCTTGTCGATTATGAACTATCCTTGCCAACAAAATTTGATATTGATCTGAAGGGATTTTGTTTATATAACGAAAAGGATTTTGAAAGGTTTGGAGAAGAGCAAAAACAAAAACTGATTGAACATCACGGTATGGCTATAAAAATAGGGCATAATGACTAATAACAGCCATTATTGATTTTCAATCAAACAAAAAAGTCATTGTAAGATTTTTGTTCCGTATGTATATATGATAAAATAAGATAAACATGGCGCAAACCCCCCATTACAAAGAAGGTATTTTGATTAAGTGATAAAACAGGCTTACTTACACCTACATCTGTCATTTTTTAAGAGATTGTAAAAAAACAGTGTTTGGCAAAAATATCAGTTCTTATTCCCCATGTGTTTAAGGATATAACTTGCATTAAACTATATGTCAATAAAATCTATTTTAATAACTTTAATTTCTGAAATACCAAAGGCTAACGGCTTTTGGCAAGTGCTCTATATCGGTAAAGAATCATTTTCTTTGATGGTTAAATTACACAAATATTAAATATATTGATACCCATAACAACCAAACTTACTGAATTATCTTGTAAAGATACGATAAACTATAATGTAATTTTTTTAAAAAAAAGTGGAGAAATTATGGACCCGCTGAGCTTGGTGTATTGGTATTGCCTGTGAGGTTTTGATAGGTAGAGGTTTGAGTCAACATTTCCTTTGCTTGGCCAATCAGCTGGTTTGCATCACCTGTTACTGTCCAGTGTAAGAACAATATTTTCGGTGTCTCATTTAGCATGTGGTGATGTAAGGATGTTTCGGTCCAATTATACTTGTTCATTACTTGTCTTACTGGAACCACTTCTGAGTCAATTAACGCAAATTCGCCAAATGCGACCTTTAGGTTGGTGTTATTGTTGTTGCCTTGGGCAGCAGCGGTGTTGTTGCCTGCACCCATATATTGGCTTGTTTCATTTAGTGTTTTTGCAGGTATGAATTCTATATAGTGACCTATGCCTGAAAAGTTATTCAGTACAAAATTGTCGTTTCTTACTATTGCTGGAGCCTGTCTGTATACGACAACATCACACAGGTTATAGTCAGGTACTGCTTTTCCGCTAACCTTGCTGGCTAATTCTGCACACTTTTGTGGATCATTAGCTGGCTTGCTTTTCTCATTGAAGGTAAACAGTTGGCCTACTTGTTGTGTTTTATTGGCAGCAGCTGTCGAATTTGATGCAGCTGGTGGTTGAGAACCTTGTTGTTCTGTTCCTGCTGCTGATTGAGCATTTGCAGTACTTGATACATTCATACTCACTGCTGGGACTATGACTAATCCTATGGCAATGAGGAAAATTGTAAACATTTTGGATGTATGATTCATTACGCAATAAATGGCAACAAAACCTATATAGTACTATTTTATATAAAGAAGTTCTATTGTCATTGCAATCAATATCTTTAAATTTGGGTAAAAAGAAAAGATAACTTTAGTATTAAAGATTTAACTTTATTGCTCGAAAACAACGAAAAGTCATATATGCTGACTTGTTCTAAAAAGAATTAAATGTCATCTTGCTAATATAGTTATTTAAAATAACATATTGCTCTAAAACCTCTCTACTCTAAAACCCTCTAATTTGTATCAATAAACACAATAACTGCACTGCAATACAACAAACAATAATTTTTGGAATGTGCAAGAGTAAAAATTTTAAAATGTAAATCTAACTTGGATAAATAGTT
>JADDOQ010000017.1 GCA_016782315.1 Nitrososphaeraceae archaeon
ACGCCGACGCGTACTACAACAAGGGACTGTCACTGTCATCAATTGGAAACCATCCAGAGGCCATAGAGTGCTATGACAAAGCCCTGGAAATGCAATCAGATAATGTCAATGCACTTAACAAAAAAGCTTGGGATCTTGTAAATCATTTTCCTGCCAGATTACAAGAAGCCTCAGAAATAATAAAAAAGGCAATAGGACTAGATCCTGCTAATATCAATGTTGTCCATACTTATGGATACATATTGGATAGACTTCAGACACATAAAGAAGCCATCATAGTTTATGAGCACATTATGAAACAATCACCCTCATTTTCAAACGTTTGGTATGATTGCGCCAGAGCAAAAATAAAATTGGACGATAAAAATATACAAAACTGTATCTCGGATTTACAAAAAGCAATAGAATTAAATCCAGTTTATAGAGAAAAAGCCAAACATGAGTCAGATTTTGAGTTCATTAAAAACAATCCAGACTTTAAAAGAATAATAGAAGTCTAATTCTTTGATTGAAAGTCAAGATCAATTTTATCAGTCCTTTTTATTTATATTGAATGAATATAGCAATAATGTGTTTTTATGCAGCCTATTCTTTTTACCTGCATTTTGCTATTCTTAAATCAAATCCCACATTTTGAAAAAGACGGGATAATTAATTTTGTGCATTGTTGATTTACTTTTGTATTTATTATAAACAACAATTTTTATCAAGTAATGCCATTATTATGTACTCAACACCCAAGTTATTGTTATAAATACATTATATACATCATAAATCAATAGTTCAATAAACCATTAATTGTTTTCTTCATAGATAAAGATAAAGATAAAAAAATCATTGTTTTATTCTAGTTACAATTCTATTGTTTAACAAAAAGGTAAAAAAAATCCAACATAAAATTGATTCGCATTGTTTTGAATCAGGTTTTATTTTAGATCTTCATTGAGTCGGTCATCATAGTTTACGCGCTCATTAACCAATACTTCTGTAATGGTTTTTGTTTCGGTGATGGGTCTTTTTCTTACTATCACCTCTTCCTTGACATATGGTGTTTTCGTCACGACAGGTTCTTCCCGTTTAAGTTGAATTATTATTTCAGTTTTAGATTGTAATGGATGTACTGTTGATCCAGAAGGTGTTGTGTCGTTGTTTGTAGGTATTCGCTCTATAGTTATTTCTTCATGAGTCAATTCTATATCCACCTTCTTTATTTCTTTAACAGGTGTTTTTATTATCTTTACTTTGTTTTCTGTCAATCTTTTTGATACATCAAGGCTTTCCCCCATCACAGGTATTTTTGTTTCAAGTTCTTTTGACATGTCTGAAGATTCGAATGAAGGATATTCATTGAATCTACGTTCCTCCATTTCTTTGTAACCCTCAAGATCTTTATCGGTCATATTTAACCTAAGTACAGAGCCGTCGAAGATTGTTACCGACTTTTTGGGAAGATAATATCGTTTCTTATTTATTATGCCCTTTTGGGTTATTATGAAAGAATTACCCACTTCCGATACTTCACCAAGGTCCTCCCCATTCAATCCTATTGCTTCTTTCTTTACAACATTGTTCCAATCAATATTATTATTGTCGCCATCGCTTTTGGACATATACATCTAATAAGTATGGAATATGGTATTTAATTGATACACAATAAATATATAGCACTTTGATAGAAATATTGCCAACTCTTAAAGCATGTGGATTAGAATTCTATAATCTATCTTTAAGTTTCTTCTTTTAGGTTATCTCTTCTTTATGGGAATCAGGTCGATATATGGTCAGTTTTTCACTTGTTAATTCTACATCTACTTGTTTTGTTTCGGTAACTTCGTATTTTTTTACAACGAACTCTCCAAGTTTCACCATCCTTTTGTTAATCACTATTTCCTCACCCCATAATGTTACAACATTTTCTATTTTTGAGTTTTTTGCATTGCTAGACAAAGGTATTGGATTGCCGATCTCATTGTTTTGTTTTTCATTTAATATGTTGCTATCTTTATCATAATGTCTCACCTTTAATGTGTCTGCAGGGTTTTCTTCATATTTGGTATTTTCAGTATTTGAGAAGACATGTTTAATTTTATTTATGACTTTAGAAAACATTTTGAGCGCTTCATGCTTACTGTGTGATTCAATCTTTTTGCCATCTAAGTAAATTTCTTCATAGGATACAGGTATCTCAATTTTTGTTGTAGATGTAGTCCATCTTTTCTCAATGCTTATTTTACCCTCTTTTGTTTTCTTTGTGATTGAAAATTTTTCACCTATCAAAGGAATTTTATTTATGATTTCATTGCCGTATGAAAAAGAATAGTCATCGTCGTTAATGGTATCTTTGATTTTGCTAGAATCAGGGTTATTTGTCATATATATGTATTAGTTGACACCTGTTACTTATAATAATTAATTGCAGATAATAATTATATGCAGATAATAATTATATGCAACTTGTAATGGACTGTTATTCACCATTTGGATTGAAATATTTAAAATTCAGAAACAATTGTTTTTTATGTACCTGTTGCCTATACTTTTCGTAAAACAAAAAGCGAATGTTTAATTGATTTTGACCTTATTGTTATGGGGTATTCCGTTTCTTCTTGTATTTCATCCTCAAATGGAGAAGTTAAATTTATTTTTCCTGATGGATCTTCCCTTATTTTGATCAATTGTAATATCGATTATAAAGAATTATTATTGGTTTATTAACTTTTGTCGAATAAATTATTTATACAGTATGTTAAGCATAACAATTTTGCCTAAACTGTTCTTTGTTGATTAAGAACAGATATAAAAAACAATCAAATTAATGAATATCAAATAACATACAGTCCAGTAAAGAAAATCGAGGATGGACAAAACCATATCGACTATAAAAATATCATATTGATAAATATATTTTAAATCCGTCAAAAGATAGAACAGAATAGTAAATCAGAATAAGAAATTACAAGAAATAGAACAATTATCAAAATACGTTTCATTATGCGAGAATTCAAGTACATTGCTTCTTTTCCATATTCTGCAATAAGTTTAATGGTCTAAAGGGTTTCCATATAACTATTTACTTCAAGATGAAGATTATTAGCCTAATTGCAAAATCAACACTATTTAGTAATTAATTACGACATGCTGTTGGTGGCGGGCATCCACACAACAGCAGTAGCCGCCCCACCACCACCGCCTCACCCGGTGATATAGAGGTTCGCGAATATAGCGGGCAATCACCAGATGGGGAAGCAACCAAAGATCAAAGCAATGCAACACGTGACGGAAGACAATTGCCCTTATCCATTGGAGGCGGAAATGTCAACAGTGTCCCATATAACACCGGGAAGAGGAAATTTGGTGGGTCTGTCAAAACGGAAAAGCTGACTATAAGGTATCCAGACAAACGCAAGGAAGAAATAATATAATCGATTGGAAAATCAAATCACATGATTTTATATATCTTGTTATGTAATAAAATTTCATGTCTACAACCAACAATAAAGAAAATATCGATTGGAACAATGTTGTAAAGAAAGGAGCAATAGGAATTGATGGTTTGGATTTGGGTGAAGTACATGAAGTTGGAGATACATATGTCATAACACAAAAAGGACTTTTAAATAAAAAAAGATATCACATACCAATTTCTTCTGTAGAGAGTTTCGATGGAGACATGCTTAAAATGAGAGTTAATGAAGTTGAGTTGCATGGATATGAAGAAGGTGGCGGTCAAAAATTTGAGGGATATTCCTCATTCAAATCTTCAGACATGTCAAAAGAACTTGAAACAAAAATACCTGTGATGGGGGAAAGCCTTGATGTATCAAAAAGATTGACAGAAGATAATGTGGATATAATAAAAGAGCCGGTAAAGGAAACAAAAACAGTAGAAATCGAACTTACAAGGGAGATGGTTACAATCGAAAGAAGGCCGGTTAACAACGATTCATCTTCATATGAATCATCTATGCAATCTTCGGATCAATCATCAGTATTAGAAGGACCTGTAGACTCCAGAACTGAAATATCGATCCCACTAAAAAGAGAGGAGCCGGTAGTAACAAAAACACCGTATGTTAAGGAAGAGGTAATAGTAAGAAAGAGACCCATCACCGAAACAAAAACCATTACAGAAGAAATAACTACCGAAAATGTTAACTATAATAATAACCAAGCCAATAAAAAGACAGAAGAAAGAAATAATATCAAAGATGTCGAAATTTCGTAATTAAACTAAATCCACATCCGTTTACATCTGCCCTGCAGAAAATCCAGCAGGCAGCATAAAATCCAATAATGCCACGTCTACACCATTACAGAATTTTTTCATAACCCCAAAGGGAATTTGGCATAGCATATTTCCCATTCATGTTAATATGCGAACCGAAAGTAAAAAGTTATGACTTGAAATAAAAGATCGAATCTAAAAACACCAACAAGTCAATTAAAAATTAAATATACACCTTTTCTGAAAACTAATATTACAGGTGTTAACCACCACAAGTGTTTATTTCTCAATGACCATCCTTTTTTAGTCTATATCAATCAATCAAATGTTTAAAGACACATAAAGCAGTATCCCGTTTCAGAACATATTAGAAAACGCATTTGGCCACATTCCAGAAGAATCCAAAAGGTTAAAAAAGGTGTAGAAAAAAAGGTTTTTGAAACTACTTGGTTTGATTCAAATTATACAGGATTGTCATTTCTTTCGATTTTGAAACCTATTTTTACTTCCGCTTGGCATTCAATTTTTTGTTCACCATTAACCCTAAATGTCACTTTACCCAATTCCCCCCATTGAATATTTTTTATAGTCTTGGATGCTTCTTTAAATGCATTGTTAACAGCATCAGTAATATTAGTATCCGATGTCCCTACAATCTCTATGTATTTATAAACCATAAGTAAGGATGACAAGCGTTGCTTAAAAAATTTTTTAAGACATAATTAAAATAGATATAAAGAATAATTAAAATTAACGTCATATAGAAAGAGTAACCAATATCATATGATAACAATAAAACACCATCAAAGTTATTCATCCAAAATCAACAAAACAAGTAAATACAAATAGAACGGATAAATTATTATTTATTATTTATTATTTATTAATAAGCACTTTTTGCTTAAAACAAAACCGAAATCGATATGTTTTTCATTTTTGCGCATATAAGACTATTACCTAAAACTTCTAGTTTATACAGCAAAGCAAACTCATTACCTAGTCGGGGTATTTCCCTCAATTAGTTTTTTTAATACATGACGATGACAACATGGATCTGATTCACTTTCATGGCATAAGAGAACAACATCATTTTTTTTGGAAAAATCCCGTATCCATTTTATTTTAGATTTTGCGTGCGGATCATTCATCTCCTTTTGGTATAAATCGATGAATTCAGCCCATGTTACTTTTTCTTGTTCAAGCCGATCAAATAGCACTCTGGATGGAGCTACATCATTAATCCATGTATCTATTTTATTTTGAAGATGATATGAAAGATATGTTGTTACGGCAACCTTATAAAAGTCATTTTTGTAGTGTTGTAAATTTGAAAGTGAATCGGTATAAACAGTCATATCCAACTTTATGCAAAACAGTATTTTTAGGTATAGTTTTAGAGACCACATAAAGTTCATCATAATTCACATTAACATTTTATGCCTAATGGCAACAATAAACAAAAAAAGACATTAGAAAACTATAATAACATTGCCATTGGTAAAAATTTTAAACAAGTTCATTATTTAAATACAAGATTATCAATTAATTACATTTGTAAGTCGATGTCAAATGAATACGCTAATCCAGAAGTTTTAGTTGATACGCAATGGGTAGAGAGTCACATCCAGGATCCAAATGTAAGGATTGCAGAAGTTGATTATGATCCAAAATCAAACTACTTTTTAGGTCACATTCCAGGAGCGGTATTGTTTGATTGGAGAGAAGATATAAATGATCCAATTAGCAGAAACATACTCTCAAAACAAGCATGTGAAAAACTGCTGTCAGCAAAAGCAGGGTTAAATGATAATTCAATTCTTGTTTTGTATGGAGACTTTAATAATTGGTTTGCAGCATTTGCATTCTGGGTATTCAAATATTATGGCCTCAAAGATGTAAGGATAATGAATGGCGGTAGAAAGAAATGGCTCGAGGAAGACAGAGCAATTAATAAAGATATACCATCGTATCCTAATGGAAATTTTAAGGCCAAAGACCCAGATGAAAATATTAGAACTTATTTAAATTATGTTTCTAGCTCAATAGATAAGCAAAACTCCATAGTTTTAGTGGATGTTAGATCTCCCCAAGAATTTTCAGGAGAAATAACAGCACCAGCAGAATACCCCACAGAACATGCGCAGCGTGGTGGACATATTCCAGGGGCTGTAAATATACCATGGGCAAAAGCAGTAAATGAAGACGGGACTTTTAAATC
Source organism: Nitrososphaeraceae archaeon (assembly GCA_016782315.1). Taxonomy (GTDB): domain Archaea; phylum Thermoproteota; class Nitrososphaeria; order Nitrososphaerales; family Nitrososphaeraceae; genus Nitrosocosmicus. The sequence goes on from JADDOQ010000017.1 coordinate 6,444, forward strand.
TCCTGAGGAGTTAAGAAAACTATACCAAGAAAAAGGAATAACATCAGAAAAAGAGATAATATCATATTGCAGAATAGGCGAACGCTCGTCTCATACATGGTTTGTATTGAAGTATCTTTTAGGCTATCCAAATGTAAAAAATTATGATGGTTCATGGACTGAATGGGGCAATATGATTGGAAACCCAATAGAGAAATAAAGCAAAATATTGTTTTTGTTTTTTTTATTTATTTAGCTTAATTTAGTTTTTTAACTAGAATATGAAATAGATAGTTCATCTTGTTTGAAGATTTTATTTCATTTTTTTCCATAATTATCTCAACCAGCTCTTGATTATTATCAATAGCCCAACGAGACACCTCCAAATCAGCTGTGGGATCATCTGAAACAAGATGAACAATTTGTCCGGTATTCATTTTTAAACCAATAAAATCACCTAGTTTTGCCAAAGTCGCAGAGCATTCAGTTCCTAATTCATACAGTTCATAATCAGGAAAACTTTTAAAACACTTTACATTGTATTTTTTTACCAACAAAGAGAGTTCATCTTTACACTTGTCAATTGGTTGTAATAATTCAAAGTCGTTGGCATCTGATGATTTTATTTTTGCTATCCAACCAAACTCAAATGGAGAATCATTAACGGTCTTTGGATTATGCATTAGGCTTTTGTTTATTTCTACAATTTTTCCAGAGATTGGTGACCTGATGACTCCAAAATAACTCAAGCTTTCAATGGTACCTAAACTTTTGTCCTTGTTAACATACTCACCTTCTGATTTAAGTTTTATTTTATTTATATTGCCCGATATATAAGACAGTATTGGCATTATCCCTACCCTGACAATCACATATCTATCAAGAGAATTAGTTTGTGTGTTAGTAAACTCCAAATCAGCCCAAATAAAATTTTGGGTATCGTATGAATATTTATCTGGAAAATTACAATTCTCGATTTTCATAGTTATTTCACATATTTTTCCAATATTTAATTAGAAGTGGTTTAAATTAACATCCATCAATATCTATTATCCAGCCTATACTATCATCATTACTGTTATTTAACTGTGACAGATTTAGCAAGGTTCCTCGGATAGTCAGGGTCGACCTGCATTTTAAGAGCAAGGTAATAAGACATAATCTGCAATGGAATAACCTCTATGACAGGATAAAGAAAATCAATGCATTCGGGTAATTCGATATACTCATCATAGATATCATGGTGTTTGTTGGAAATTCCAATTATAACGGCACCTCTGGATTTAATCTCATTTGAACTCGAAATTACATCTTGGTATGTTTCGTCAACTGGATTTAACACAATAACTACGGATTTGTTATCTATTAGAGCCAATGGCCCATGTTTAAGTTCACCTGCTGCTATTCCCTCTGCATGTATGTATGCTAATTCCTTAATTTTGAGTGAACCTTCCAATGCAATAGGGTAGTGAATCGACCTTCCTAGAATATAAATATGCTTAATCTCATTGTCTAGTTTTGCCATTAAAGATTTAATATATTCATCCAATTCCAAAGTTTTTTCCACATCTTTAACCAATTTTTTTTGCATTGCAATATTCAGATCAAGTCGGCTATTCGACAGCACACTGACTATATTATATAAAACCATGAGTTGTGCTAAAAAACTTTTTGTCGCAGCAACCCCTATTTCCGGACCACAATTCAATAAAAGAAAAGAATCACTTAATCTTGCTAAAGAGGATGTTGGAACATTGATAATTGAAAGTATTTTAGATCCACCCTCCTTTGCTTTTTTTACTGAATGGATAACATCTGCGGTTTCACCACTTTGTGAAATGGCAATAACTACAGAATTAGATTCCAAAGTATCTGAAAAATAATGAAATTCACTTGACATTATAACCTCTGCTTTGATTTTTGCGTATTTTGCTAAAAGACGTTTAGCTAATAATCCAGAGTGGTAACTTGTTCCACTCCCTGTTATATACACATTTGAAGCATTTTTTACATATTCACAGAATTGTTGAAAATTATTATTTTTGTTGATGGAATTAAGCAATATAGATGGTTGTTCATGGATTTCCTTTATTGTGTGATGGGCATATTTTCCTTTTTCTGTTGAAGCCAATTCCCAAGCAACTTGGGTAATAACTCTAGTTACTTTATTATTGTTGATATCAAATATATGGTATTTTCCATCCTCTATAGTGACAATATCACCGTTATCTAAAAATATGGCCTTATCAGTATATTTTAGGAAACCAAGAACATCACTTGATAAGAAAATAGCAGAAGGAGCAACTCCAATTATCAATGGCTCATCAAACCGAGCACCACAAATTAGCCCATTTTTGAATATTGCAACAAATGCAAAAGAGCCCTTTAGAGTATTACAAGTGGCTATAAGTGATTTTCTATAATCAAAATCATATTTTTTACAGTATTTTTCTAAAAGATGAGAGATAACCTCACTGTCAGTTTGACTTTTGAATACATGGCCTTCCTTTGACAATTCATCTTTCAATTCTTGATAATTATCAATTATTCCATTATGAACAACAGCTATTTCAGATGTGCATGAAAAATGAGGATGTGCATTTTTATCATTTACACCACCATGTGTTGCCCACCTAGTGTGTCCAATTCCTACATGTCCAGGCAAATTGTGTAGTTCCAGGGCTTTGTCTACTTCAGCAACTTTACCCACACCTTTACTTATCAATAATTTTCCGTCATTAAGAGTTGCTATTCCAACGCTATCGTAGCCTCGATATTCCATTTTTTTCAGGCTATCAACCAATAAAGGAGCAGCGTCAGTTATTTGTCCATTAAAACCAATAATAGAACACACATCAACAAATAAAATAAATGATTTAAAACCTTTATCAAATAAAAAATCATACCGTTATAAGATATCTTATAATATAAAACCAATAACTTAAATAATAAATAAAAAAAATTAATCAAAGCAAATGAGAAAATTTATACCAGTAATAAAATATTAATGGTAGTCACAACAAAATGGGAATTGAAAAAAAACTAGTTTATGGAAAAGACGGCAAAATATTTGAGAAAAAAATTCATATTTTAGAAAACGAAAAAAAAATTCATATTTTATCCAATCCAATAGCATGGAGAATATTAAAATCCATATCGGATAAACCAAAATATACCGCTCAAATAGCGAAAGAATTAAAAATTTACGAGCAAAGTGCGTATTACTATATTAAAAAATTAATCTCCATCGATGCAATTAAAGAAGTAGGAACGGATTTTGTTCGGGGTGGCACAGCAAAACTTTACCAATGTGCAAGTCCATCTTTTGGGATAGAGATGTCATGGGGCGAAAAACTAGTGATCAATCAAACCACAGAAAACAATAAAAAAAATATCAATAGCCAAATGACAAGAAAATTTCTGCATGGATTTATTGATAAAGGAAATTTCTTTGACGGGCTGGTAATTGTAGGTTCTCCTAATCCTCACGGCATTTTTAAGACATCTGCAAGAGATGGCCATTATGCAATCCAACTAGCTTTTTACCTAGGTGCATTATGTAATGTACCTGATGGATTTATTGTAAAACTTGATGAGGATGCAAAAGCAGAAAAAGAATTGGAAGGCAATAATTTAATAATAATAGGTGGTCCGGGAACAAACATTGTTTCAGCAGAATTTAATAGATATTTACCTATAAAATTTAATGATGAGAATTACTGGTCAGGATTGGTAGATAAAGCAAGTAAATTATATCATTTAGACAATTTAGGTCTAATTGCCAAAATAAAAAACCCATTTAACAAATTAAAAAATATAATTTTAATTGCAGGAGTAAGATCCATTGGTACCAAATCCGCAGTAATAGCATTTACAAGTTTTAGTAAAAAGACATTTTCAGATTATACAGGTAATGAAAATGAGTGGGCTGCAGTTGTACAAGGATATGATATGGACAGTGATGGAAAAATCGATTATGTGGATATTGAAAAAGTTGAGAAAACATAATAAAATATCAAATATAAAAATATTTACGATTTAGGGGTATTGCTAGCGGCTTCGATAACGGGGGTGAAATGAATTAATATTTGGGTTTCTTCATCTTTTTTTACCAGGTAACCGGGTAAATTGATTTTTCTATCACCAATGCTAACATGGCCATGGACAACAATTTGTCTTGCCTGATAAGGAGATTTTAAATTAGAACGTTTCATTACCAAGGTTTGCAATCGTCTTTCTAAAATATCTTCAATCTTAAGATTAAGAATATCATCCAATGTAGAGCTATCTTCTACAATACCGAGCCTAGACAAGTAATTTAGGAGTTTGGTCTCTTGCTCATGTCGCACATCTGTTGAAATTGCCAACAGAGATCTAGCTTGATTCCTAATTCTAGCAATTTCTGTTTGAGCCTTCCATAATTCTTTTTTATTTCGTAAACCATAGGAACCAACTACGTATAATTCTGAACTGATTTGGTCACTTGTCCAAATGCTTCGAGGCCTAGTATAGCTCTTTTTGGCTTTTCTTGGATCTCCCATTCATATCACCACATCATTTTTTTGCGGCATTTCCAGAGGAAGCACCAGGCTTTCCCATAGCTTTCTTTACGCCCACGGCAGTCTGTTTTCGTCCAGTATTTCTAGTTCTTTGACCTCTAACCCTTAATCCAAACATGTGTCGGTAACCCCTCCAGCTCATGATTGATTTCTCTCTTTCTATATCATTGGATTTAGTAAAATCCAAATCAGAGGTAATAAGATGAACATCTGTACCAGTATCCATATCTTTTCTTCTGTTAAGATACCAATTTGGTACTCCCATTGAACTGATATTTTTTATAGCACTTTCAACATCAGAAATGTCTTTATCTGTAAAAAAACCGACTCTTAAATAAGGACTTATATTTAGTGACTGTAGAATAACTTGGGCTAAATTGTAACCAATACCTTTCACTTCACTTAAAGCTACGATGGATTTTTTACTACCTTCAATGTCTTTTCCTGCGATTCTGAGAATATGTTTAAAATCTTCTAGCGACAATTTACTTATTATAACAGAATTTTATTTTCCTAAATAAAAACTATGCTAGTGTAGTACAATTTAATATTAACAAAAGTCACAAATACATATAATAATTGCACATATCTCAATTTTTAAGAAACACGATTCTTATTTTAATCATTCTTTCTAATAACAATATAAGATATTTATAATAACTGAGACGAATATAGGCAAAATAAATCTTATATTAAAGAACTTGCTATATTAATTAAGCAAAGATGAGAAAAGAACAAAAATTGGAAAAACTTGAATTGTTAAATGATAAAGAAGTGCAAGAATGGGAAAAATATCAACAAGATTTAGAGCTTGCCATAGAAAACCATTAATCAATTTTTCTTTACAATAATATAACTTATCTTCCTTTACCGGTTCTAAAAAATTCCATATTATACCATTTTCAGAATAAAAATTAATAAGTCACTAGCGATATAAAACATACAAAGATGATATCTGATTGGTTTTCCAGGGTTGGAAGTGCCATTCCCAGAGGTTTCTCTCGTCATTACATTCTAGAGCTTTTGTCAGAACAACCCATGACAGGTAAGGAAATAATAGACAAAGCCATAGTTCAAACGGGCGGAAAATGGAAGCCCTCACCAGGTTTAATATATCCATTATTAGGTAGATTATTAGGAGAAGGATTAATAGAAGAGCATGAAAATGGAAGGTATAGGGTAACGAAAAAAGGAATATCAATATCGTCCGACATAAAATCAGCCCATAATATAATACAAAAACATCTAGATGTTGTGCTTAGGATAGGAAACATGGGTAGATTCATGACAATGGACTTACTTGATAGGCTATCAGCAATAGGGTCAACTCTCAGTTCTAATTTAGATAGAATGACAGAAGAAGAAAAAAACAAATACAAAGAATTCTTAGTAAACGAACTCAACAAATTAAGCAAACAAGACAAGATCAAAATCCATGATAAAAATATAGATGAAAATAACATTCTTTAGATCATCATGAATAATGATATTGTCAAAAAGGGTGCAGACTTTTTATTAAAGGGCGGGACATTATTATCAGAACCTTGTAAAATTTGCAACGGCCTTTTAATCAAATATAAAGGCGATGTTTTGTGTTTGAATTGTCAAAGATCCACTCTGAATCAAGATAAATTAGAAAATGCACCGGATAAAACATTTGAAGAAAATGAAAAAGAAGAATTACGTCAAAAATCTTTTGGTAAAGACAACAAGAATAGAAGTCATGATTCAGAAGAAAAAGTAAACTATAAGGACCTTTTATTGCAAATTGATAAAACCATCACCAATAAAATAATAGACATCAATAAATTAATATATATTGAAGAAGACACCATTAAGCAAAAAAATAATTTGAAAACTCTTTATCTGTATCTGAAAATCATGGACAGAATAAAAAAGAAATAACTGAATTAATAAGGACTATCGATATACTCATCCTTCGGTTTAAAGCCGGTTTATTCTGATCCTACAAAAGAATTCAATTGTTTCTTGGTCACTTTCCTTATTATCTAATGTTCATCACCAATATTGAAACAATCTGCCATGATTATGATCCTGACTATGACAGAACAACAAAAGAGGATCAAAAAAGAAAATGGAGTATTAAATTAAAATACGAATAATACAAAATAGGAATATGACAGCAATTCAAGCAAGTAGAGATATTAATACCAGAATAGATAACTTATGGGATATTATTTCAAATGTAGATAAAGACCCTGACTATTGGCATGGAACAAGATCAATAAAAAATATAAAGAAAGAAGGGAACACCATAGAAAGAGAAACCATAATCTCATTTAAAGAATCAAAGTGTAAGGAAATAGTAACGCTTTATCCTAGATATCAAACAACAACAGAAATAATTGAAGGCCCTCTAATTGGGTGTAAAACAATAACGCTAGATAAAATCGATGAGAACAATACAAGAATAAATGTAAAATGGGACATTCATTTGAAGGGGTTTTTAGGGCCATTTACAATTTTTGTAAAAAAGCACATTTTAAAAGGAACCGAAGAGGCTCTAAACAGAATCTCATACAAGATAATAGAAAAGCAAACCTAGGTTATCCACATAATACAAAATAACACACCTAGATACAAAACACCATAACAGTACTACAAATGAAAAATAAACAACACAATTGTGAAAATTATAGAAAAGTTAAATTTTAAAGCATATGGCTTCCCATATTTTTCCCCAAATCATAACTATTGCTTTTTGAAGTTTATTCTCATTTTATCTTTTGCCCGGATAAGGTGGTTTAAAGTTATCCTAAATTTTTCTAGATCCCGCCTTTCTATTTTCGAGGTAACAATCTGTTCTTTATTCTTGGAATGCTCTTTTAAAAAATCCCTCAAGGCTATTACGGAGGCAGAATTAATTAACCCTTCAATTTCTGCACCAGTAAACCCAACAGTCAATTCCAATATTTTACCAATCGATAATGATTTATTATCGATTGGTTTCTTTTTAATATGAATTTCAATTATTTGTTTTCTTGAATCTATATCAGGAATAGGGATCTCTATGACTTTATCAAATCTGCCTGGTCTCAGTAATGCATCGTCTATTATATCAAGTCTATTTGTTGCACCAATCACAACAACCCCATTAAGAATTTCCAATCCATCCAGTTCAGTTAACATTTGACTTATCATCCTTTCAGTCACGCCTGATCCCGCTGTTTCTGATCCTCTCCTTTGAGCTATTGAATCAAGCTCATCGAAAAATATTATGCATGGAGATGCTTGTTTTGCTTTTCTGAAAACCTCTCTGATCCCCTTTTCTGACTCCCCAACCCATTTTGACAACAACTCGGGTCCTTTAATGCTAATAAAATTTGCCTCAGAATTAGACGCCACAGCTTTTGCTAGCAAAGTTTTTCCCGTACCTGGCGGACCGTAAAGAATAATCCCTTTTGAAGGCCTGATATCTGCAAGATCATACAATTCAGGATACTTTAATGGCCATTCAGTCATTTCCACTAGCTCTTGCTTTGTATCCTTCAATCCACCAATATCATCCCATTTAGTAGTAGGTTTTTGAATTTGAAATTCTCTGATTGCTGATGGCGATACATCTTTTAATGCATTATTAAAATCAGAATTTGTTATAATCAATTTGTTTAAGGCCTCTTGTGAAATTGGAGATTGTTCGATATTGATTTCGGGCAGAATTCGTCTTAGAGATCTCATTGCAGATTCTTTTGTCAGCACCTCCAGATCTGCGCCAACAAATCCATGAGTAATTTTTGATATCTTTGGCAAATTCACATCTTCATCCAAAGGCATCCCCTTGGTATGGATGTTAAGTATCTCCATTCGGCCTTGTTCATCAGGAATCCCTATCTCTATTTCCCTATCAAATCTGCCAGGCCTTCTAAGAGCAGGATCAATTGCATCTTGTCGATTGGTCGCCCCAATCACTACCACTTTACCCCGTGATTGAATACCATCCATCAGAGTCAGCATTTGAGATACTATCCTTTTTTCCACTTCACCCGTTACCTCTTCTCTTTTTGGAGATATAGAATCAATTTCATCAATAAAAATTATGGATGGGGCATGCTCTTGAGCATCCTTAAATGTAGTCCTTAACCTTTCTTCACTCTCTCCATAGAATTTGCTCATTATTTCAGGGCCACTGATAGAATAAAAATGAGCATTTGTTTCATTAGCGACCGCTTTTGCTAGCAAAGTTTTTCCAGTACCTGGCGGACCGTAAAGTAAAACACCCTTGGGCGCTTCAATGCCAATTTTTTCAAACAACTCGGGGTGACGTATTGGTAATTCAATCATTTCTCTTACTTTTTGGATCGCTTCTTTCACGCCACCAATATCTTCATAATTTATTCTTGGAATATTTGGCGAAAGACTTTGTTCATGATCACCTAAAGTAAACTTAGTGCTATTACCAATAATCAAAGGACCAGAACTTGGACTCAAATTGTTTACAACAAAAGATATCTTTTTTCCCATCAGGCTTATAGGAATAGTATCCATTTTTGACACAATCCGACCTTCCAATAGATTTGACAGATAATCTTCGAATCCAGAGAACTCTAACTCTTCATAGGGTACTAGGCTAACTGCTTTTGCTAAATTTACACGTCCTGTTTTTTTTATGCCAACATGATCATCTATTCCAGATTCAAGAGCATTTCTAGTGTATCCATCTATTCGAACTATATTCCTGTCATAATCAGAAGAAAGTCCAGACCAAAGTCTCACATAACTGATTTTCTTTTTACTTTTTAATTCAATAATATCACCAGGGCCCAAGTTCAATTCATCCATGACTTTTGGATCAACAAGGGCCAAACCTTTACCAACAAAACGTATATCTGTTTCTGCAATTTTTAACAATTTTATTTGATCATTTGCCATCAATTATGACCTCATAATAAATCAGATATTTATGCATTACATATTGTAACATTAATTACATTATATAAATATAACTTACATAAAGTAAGACTTATTTTATAGATACTGCAATTATTACACATAATGCACATCCGAGACTTTTCAGTACCACAAGCAGTAAAGGAAATCATAACATCAAATGACTTTTATTTTAAAGCCATTAAATCAGGTATCATAAATTACACAGCTCTTGCTAATAAAATCCACAAAGATGTAGAATCACTGATAGATTCAAACGTAAATATCGGAACAATCATTGTTGCGATAAAAAGGTTCGCAGATGAGCTATACAAAACTGATAATTATTCCCTATCGATAAACAGTAAAAGCGATTCAGATTCAAATTACGACATAAAAGACCAAAAAAAAATTGATTTTTCAATGTCACCAAATGATGTAAGAATGACACTTACAGGAAGTATGATTGATATCAACTTTAATAATGACAACATGATAAAAGATATTTCTGACATATTTTACGATTTCTCTAAAGATACCTTTTTTGAATATAATTTAATACATACCGCAAAAAAAATGTGTATATTTACGGAGGATATTCAAGAATCAAGAAAAATAATTTTGGACTTGAAAGAGAAATACAATGGAAAAATAACAGAGGGTCTTTCAAAAATAACGCTAACTCTGTCAAACGAGGACATTATTTTGACAAGACAGATACTGTATCACATTTTTGACATGATAAACAATTACAAGATAACCATTAGCAATGCTTTTTTTACAAACAAGGAAATTATTTTGATATTAGGAGGCAGTGAAGCTGCAAAAACATATGATCTATTGAGAAGAAAACTATTTAGTAACAAATAGTACAAATAAAAATAAAAGTCAAATAAAAAAAATAAGAGTATTTATTACTTAATAGAACACTCAACCATTTAAAATGATCTCAAAAACAATACAACCCCTTAGAACATTCAAAATGAAAAATATGGGGCCATAAAATCAAATTAAAAAAACAAATAAAATAGTCTCAATATTAAGTGAATGTGTCCAAATTAATAAAACTTAAAACAGGAACATGGGATCTATCAGAACTAGTTAAAAATCCCAAAGATAACGAGTTTTCCGCCTATCTGTCTTCAATAGATGAAAAAGTTAAACAATTTGAAAGCAAAAGACATCTTCTAAAACCAGACATTTTAACAAAAAGATTTTTAGAATTCATAAAAGATTCAGAAAACATATCTGAAAAACTAAGTATCGTGCTAGGATATGCTCATTTAAAATATGCAGAAAATACATCATCAAATGAAGCAGGAGCATTATTGACTAAAATGAATATTTATGCTACAGAAATATCAAACAAGCTTCTTTTTTTTGACTTGTGGTTTAAAAAAGAGATAGACGACAATAATGCAAATCGCCTAATAGAGCAAGTCCCAAAAACATACCAAGAACACCTTAGACATGAACGGTCATTATCAAAGTTTACGCTAAAAGAATCAGAGGAAAAAATTATAAATATCCTTGACAATACGGGTATTTCGGCTTTACTCAAAATTTATGATAGAATGACCAATGGTTTTGAATTTGAATACACAGAAATCAAAGGAAAGAAAAAGATAAAAAAAATATTTACCAATAAAGAAAAACTAGTGTCTCTTGTAAGGAGTTCGCAGCCAAGCGAGAGAGTGGCAGCATACAAATCCTTATGGTCAACATATAAAAAAAATAGCGGAGTTCTAGGAGAAATATACATTAATAGGGTATTAAATTGGCATAACGAATACATCACTTTAAGAAAATTTCCATCCCCTATATCTGTAAGAAACCTTTACAACAACATTGATGACAAAACAATTGAAACTCTACTAAAGGTTTGTAGATCTAACGCAATCATATTCCAAAACTATTTTAAAGAAAAATCGAAAATGCTAAAAATGAAAAAATTAGAGAGATACCATCTTTATGCGCCGCTAAAGTCTCAAAAACAACAGAAAATTGATTATGACAAAGCAATGAAAATGGTTTTAGACGCCTACGAAGATTTTGATCCAAAATTTAAGCAGGTAGTCCATGGTTTGATAGAAAAAAAACATATTGATTCTGAACTTAGGGACAGTAAGCAAGGCGGAGCATTTTGCTCAACAATCACCCCAAAAATAGATCCATTCGTACTGCTAAATTTCGACGGAACTATACGAGACATTTCAACAATGGCTCATGAATTCGGTCACGCAATTCACAGCGTATTAGCTTCAGACAAGCCAATAAGCGTTCAACACGCGCCATTACCACTAGCTGAAACAGCATCTGTTTTCGGTGAAATGCTATTAAATGATAAGATTTTCAATTCAGTAGCGGTTAGTGAGAAAAAAATACTTTTAGCAGAACAGATCGACGATTTTTACGCCACCATTATGAGACAGACATACTTTACAATTTTTGAAGTTTCTGCACATGATAGCATATCTGAAAACAATGCTACCACAATAGATGAACTCGCAGATCTTTATTTAGGCAATTTAAAAGAACAATTTGGAGATTCAGTAAAGATAACAGACGATTTCAAATACGAGTGGCTATACATTCCCCATATTTACCATTCACCGTTTTACTGCTACGCATATTCATTTGGTAATTTACTAGTGATGTCCCTATATCAAAAATACAAAAATGAAGGAAGAGATTTTATTCCAAAATATACCAGAATTCTCTCTTCAGGAGGAACAAAAAAACCAGAGGATTTACTGATGGATGAAGGCATAGACATAACCAAAGAAAGTTTCTGGCAAAAAGGTTTCGATTTGGTAAACGATAAAATTGCAGAACTGAGATCGATAAAGTAAAGTGATCATTATAAAAAAGGTCACCAAAATAATCACTATTGTGATGTAGAAGGCAACAGTAAATAAAAAACGAAATAAAGAAACCTAAAAATTATTATCTTTTATGTTTTTATTTTCAGTTTCTCATCATCTAGTGTTACTATTCATTATTCTTATGTTTACGCTCAACACAGTCACAACAAACCGCATATAAACAAAACATTAAAAAGGAAAATTTAAGGTTTAACTGAAACTATTTAATATAGGAAACAATTTTCGTTCCGTGAATCACCGTATCAATCTTTTGTTATTTAAGCAAGTAAATTAAGCACTATTTGGCCTCATTGTCAAATTTATATGCATCAAAGTTATTCCTTTCGCTTTCCCTATCCCTTCCTAAAGATCTAAAGAAAACCGCAGACAAAATCAATAACAGTGAAACAACAATAGACGAAATAATTTGTGAAAACGAACTGCCAAAGATCATGCCTATTATTATAACAATAATAGATACGGTAATAACCACTGGAATCCACTTTTTCAATATTTGGCCCCTATCTATTTTTATCATTATATTTGTATACAGGCGTTATAGATATTAAAAGAGATGCATAAAAAAATAATTGAAAATTGACAATGATTTAAGTAGCATAGCACCACAAAAAAAATACACAATTGCAAATCAAAATGTAATTGAAACCTAATCAATTAACTCAACTATGCCCTTTGTCAACATTATTCTTCTCAACTCCTTTGCGAGGTCAGTTACAGTAATAATTCCAATAACGTGCCCATCAGAAATAACTGGTAATCTCCTTATTCTGTTATTGATCATTCTTTGCACAGCTACGTCTACGGGAGTATCAGGTTCTGCAAAAGTTTGGATTTTAGACATCAATTCAGATATAAGTACTTCAGATGATTTTTTATCTTGGGCGCACACCCTTTTCACAAAATCCCTTTCAGTTATTATACCCAATGATTCGTTTTCATCATCCTGAACTATAAGAGAACTAATCCTTTTTTCTTTCATGAGTAATGCAGCATCCAAAGCAGTCCTATTAGAATTGATTGTAACAACATGCCGTGTCATTATCTGACTCACAATTTCTTGCACAACAGTTTTTGAAACAATTAACAATAAAAGATTTCCCAAGATAACCAAAACAACCCAATTGAAATGCTAGGCTAATTTAACGTGTCATACAAAAGATTTAAAAATGTTAAGGTAAACTAATACCATATAAATGGAATCCAAGAATGTCTTCAACAAAATAATAAGCATCATTCGACTTATAAGAGCATCTAGAAAACACAAAGTTACGGCTTAAAGCGGTAATAAATCCAGGATTAGCAAACAAAAATATTTTTTGTAACTATAAATACAATACAAATATAGGCTACTTAATTTAGAAGGAATTATTATAGAACATAAATAATTAAAATAATATAGACACTAACAAAGGTTTAATATTAAGAAATATTCTTAAAAAAAAGAAAAAGTTTTTAGATTACCTGCCATGGTCTTGTAGCAAAAGTTACACCAAGTCCTGCAGCAATTATTATACTTTGATATATAATGTTATTCCATGGAATTGGTTTTAATATAGCTTCTCCCACTACCTGAACTGTTTGTCCTGGACCTAATCCGGGGCCGACTCCTGCAAGATTTAGTTGAGTGTGTACGTGATATATGCCAGGTTCTAAAGCTTTAGCTTCTAGTCTATATGGAATTGTTTCTTGTGGTCCAACTTCAATTATATTACCTGGAGGGTCTCGGCTGATAAACTCCCACCTGTTACCTGCATTTGTAGACTCACTGAAAATTGAGATCCATCCCCTCATGTCCCTATTAACTAGACTTTGAAGTTCCCCAGTAACGACTATGGTATCGCCAGTATTAACAGACTGTGCTGAAAACGCTTCATTGTTGATCCTAACGAACCTACTTTGAAGTTGTGCTTGTACACCATGACCTTCAGCATTTGGTATCAATGTCATCATCATGCCTAAAACTGATGCAGTTCCAGCAATTACGGTTACAACTAAAAACACCATAGCGGATTTGTTGCCGCTTTTCATATTCATCTAGGCTTTCAACTAAAAACATAGATAAAAAGTTTACTATAATAAAATCCAAAATACAATATAATTTTTAATTTGCCAAAAAACAACAGACGATTGGTGGGTGCGTTATTCATTTAAATGCAATATTATCTTAATATATAACAATTACCTTTTATGCAAAGTATAAGTATCATCATGATAATATATACAAAGAGTAGAGATATTGAGTCAGGACATCAATTCCAAGCATGACAACGACCAAGGGAACATCCTATGTGATTTTTGCGGAAACGTTATTGAGGCCTGTATGTGTGTTTGCCCTTATTGTGGAATTAGAGACAAATGCGAATGTTGTCTTCATGATGCAGCAACTGGCGGATAAATTATAATGGATATGTTCTAAACTATAATAATAACAAAGGCCTATATATCAAATACAAATAATGGAAAATTCTAGAGAATCCGTTTCTTGGGTTATTGGTGGACCTCAAGGAAGTGGGGTTGATTCTGCATCGCACATTTTTTTGAAATCTATCACAATGGTCGGTTTGCATGTGTTTGGCAAAAGGGAATATTATTCCAACATAAAAGGAGAACACAGTTATTTTTCTGTAAGAGTTTCAAACAGACCAATAAGATCCCATGTAGATGAAATAGACATTTTGGTAACATTTGACGCCGAGACGGTGGTAAGGCACTCACCTTATTTGGCAAATAAAGGAGTATTGATATTCGATCCGGAAATTAAAGGAAAAAAGATAGAGGATATTCATACTTTAGATTTCTCATCTAAAAAAAGAATAAGCAAAATATTGCATGACAATAACAAATCTTTCGATTTCACAGGAATACTAGAGAATTTGAAGGAAAGAAATGTATTTTTAATAGAACTGCCTTATTTTGAACTAATTAAAGATTTTTCTGAAAAAATTAACGACCACTCTTTAAGCAAACTAGCGAGGATAACTAATGTAATGTCTTTAGCTGCTTCGTTAGCAATATTGGACTTTGACACAAAGAAAATGGAAAACGGAATTCGATCAATTTTTTCAAACAAGCCAAAAATAGCAGAAATTAATGTAGATGCAGCAAATTACTCGTATAACTACATCAAGTCTAAATATGCAAACATTCCTGAAAGATTCCCCAAAAAACTAGTGTATGAAAAAACAGACAATAGCGACAACAATATTATTGTTGCTCAAGGAAGCCAAACATCACCTCTTGGGAAAATAGTAGCAGGTTGCAGGTTTCAAACATATTATCCAATTACACCTGCAACAGATGACAGCGAATATTTGGAATCTAATCAAATAATAAATCAAACAGACAATGGTAATGGTTCAGTTGTCGTAATTCAGACCGAAGACGAAATATCTGCAATTGCCATGGCCATAGGGGCATCGTTAACTGGGGTTCGCAGTTGTACTACCACTTCAGGACCAGGATTTTCACTAATGGCAGAAGCTTTGGGATGGGCTGGAATTAACGAAGTACCTCTAATTGTGTCATTGTATCAAAGAGCAGGACCATCTACTGGATTACCTACAAGACAGGAACAAGGGGATCTATTATTCGCAATAAACGCTGGACATGGCGAGTTTCCAAGAATTGTATATGCATCAGGAGACATTGAGGAGAGTTTCTATGACACAATCAAAGTATTCAATTATGCTGAAAAATACCAACTACCAGTTATTCACATGATAGACAAGTTTATTGCAAACAGCATAATGACCTGTAAAATGTTTGATTACAAAAATATAAAAATTGAAAGAGGCAAGTTCATCAATAAAAATTCTAATTTCAACCTAAATGATGGTAATAGTATAGAGCACTTTAAGCGATTCAATCTAGAGGAAGGCCCAATATCTAAAAGGGTTTCTCTAGGAACCGAAAATGGAATATTTTGGAATACAGGTGACGAGCACGATGAGCAAGGACACATAACAGAAGATCCAGAAGTTAGAAAAAAAATGGTAGAAAAAAGGATGTCAAAATTGCAGTTAATTCTTGAACAGATACCACACCAAGATCAAATAACTATTGAATTTGAAGATAAGCTAAAAAAGGATATTGAGCATAAAATTATAGTTCTAAGCTGGGGATCCACCAAAGGTGTAATCTTAGATACCTTAGAAAGGATATCGCCAGAATTCAAAAATATAGAATTCATTTTTATTCAGGTTAAACTGTTATGCCCATTTCCTTCCAAAATATTAGAAGACACAATCAAAAAATTAACTGGTGACAAGTCAGGAAACAGCTTTAAACAGGATTCAAATAGTAAGACAACTATAATAAGCATAGAGATGAATTATTTAGCACAGCTAGATATTCTATTGAAGCAAAATACAACAATCAATACAGACCACAACATATTAAAATATAATGGTAGACCCATTTCATTATCGGAGCTATATGAGTCATTTTTAAGCATCATAAATAATAATTTAGGGAAAAGAGTGATTTTAGAGAATGGAGTATAAGCTTTCCGATTATAAAACAGAAGTACACAATGATTGGTGTGCCGGATGCGGAGATTTCGGCATTCTAAACTCAATTCAAATGTCATTGTCAGAATTGAAAATTCCCCCGCATGATGTTGCAATGTTTTCAGGTATAGGGTGCTCAGGTAAAACTCCACATTTTATTCATACCTATGGAATACATACACTTCATGGAAGAGTACTTCCGTTCGCTCAAGGCGCCAAGTTATCAAATCCCAACTTAAAAATAATTGCAGTGGGTGGAGATGGTGACGGTTTAGGCATAGGGTCTGGGCATTTTGTTAACTCAGGAAGAAGAAATGTAGACATTACATACATAATTCACAATAATGGAGTTTATGGGTTGACAAAAGGACAAGCTGCACCTACACTAAAGTTAGGCATGAAAACAAAATCATTGCCTCAGCCAAACATGAATGACAGCATTAACCCCATTTCTTTAGCCATTATCTCCGGATTCACATTTATTGCTAGAGGCTACTCCTATGATGTAAAACATTTGAAAGACATCATAAAAAAAGGCATACTCCATAAGGGCCTCTCTTTTATAGACGTTCTTCAGCCATGTCCAACCTATAACGACATCAATACAAAAGAATGGTATCAAAGTTATGAAATAGACAAAGAAGATCCCTCAATAAAAATACCAAAAATCTACAAATTAGAAGAGGAGAGCTATAACGGCATTGTCAACAACGAATTTGAAACAGATGATAAAATATCACAGGCTTTAGAGAAATCCAGGGAATGGGAAAAAAGAATACCAATAGGAGTATTCTACCAAAACGATAAGTTTGTCACCTATGGCGAGCGATTAGAAAACAGAATAGAAAACTATTTTTCATCCCCTCCTGCCTATCAAGCTATAAGTGATAAAGAAGGAAACACAATAGCGAATATTGATGGTCTGTTAGCGAGGTTAAAAACAAATTACGGGCTAGTAAAATAATCATATTTTAATACTTAAAGCATCTCTTCCCTTTTCTGAAATTATTTTTTGGCAACCATAGCATCATAAATAACACTGT
>JADDOQ010000254.1 GCA_016782315.1 Nitrososphaeraceae archaeon
TCCTTGGAGTTATCTTGATGTTGTTCATCCTTGCATGAAAAGTGGTTCTTTTGTGGCCTGTATTTGCCCGACTATGAATCAGCTTGAAAAATTGGCAACCCAGTTTTTTGTCAGTGGTTTTATTGATAATGAGTGTATCGAGACTTTTTTAAGAAAAATCGAAGCTCGGGAAGGAAAAACTCGGCCATCTATGAGGATGATTGGACACACTACCTATCTTGGTTTTGCCAGAAAGATACTGAAGTGAGATTGACTATCAGTACACCAATAATAATCCACTGCATGTGATGCAATCAATTTGATTACAATGAATTTAAAGAACATGTTTAGCTAAAAATACGAAGAAAAAATACTATGATTCAATTCTGAGATAAAAGGCACCAATCAGGAAAACAAAATTATTAATGCATACATTGGAGAAGAAGGTGGATTTTGCCCTATATTTTTTGAATGCGTGTTGTATATCTGTAATGGTGTATATTTTTTTTATTACAATTCCTGTCACTATTGTCTTTGATTGATCTGTTATTTCTGTGATGGCCTTTGCAATCATGGGCTTTAGTTGAAAGGAGCAGCAGTCACTACTAAATGGTTTTTATTGTTTGTCATGTGATTGTCTCAAGGTTTGTTAGTTCCTCCAGTATTTTTCTTGCCCTGTTGTTAGTTATGGTTTCTAGTTCTTTTAGTGCTAATTGGGAGTAGGTTAGGTATGTGTTCTCCATTATCTCCACAAATTCATTATCTTGATCGTTTTGTTTCACTAAAATGTTAAATAACCTTTCTTCGTTATTGTAGTCAAATAAATCATCATGTATTTGGTAGGCAATTCCTAGCAGCCTTCCATAATTAGCAAGTGCGTTAATTTGTTGTTCATTTCCCTTGCCTAATATAGCCCCAATTTTTGAGGATGCCTCAAATAATGCCGCTGTCTTATTCTCAATAACCTTGATGTAGTCATCTTGAGAAATATTGTGATTCTTGACTAGTCTTATTTCAAGCATCTCTCCCTCACTCATTTTTATCGATGCGTTAGAGAGCTCTTTGGTTACTTGATTGTTGTTGATTTTAGCCACGATGTTTAGAATCATGCCTAAAATAAAATCTGCTGTTAGGATACTTGCATTGTATCCGTATTTTACATGAAAGGAAGGCATTCCTCTTCTGATATTGTCAGAATCTATTATATCGTCATGAATTACTGATTGGGTGTGTAAAAGCTCTATGGCAGTTGAAACGGTAAAAATGTTTTCTGTGACTCTTGAGTTCAATGAACCCAAATATCCGTTGTTTAGGCTTTCAGCACAAAGAATCAAAATAAAAGGCCTTATTCTTTTGCCTCCGTTGCAGGCATATTTTAAGGGCAAATAGAATTCAGACCATGAGTACAATTCTAGTTCTCTTTTTAAAGAGTCGTCAATTTTGTTAATGTAATTATTAAATTTTTTAACAAACGGATTTAATTGAAAATCTCTATTATCCAACTACTCTTTCTAGCCGACTTATCTAAATTATGCTCATCTTATTAATGCTTGTTTTGATTTTTTTATTTGTTTGCTATGCAACATTGGGGAATTATCTAAAGCTGTGGAGCATCTAAAATTTTTAAAGCCACGATCATACTTATCTTGCCCAACATGTAATAAACATTTAAGAAAACAAGAATTATGGGTTTTTCGACGAGATTAAGGTATGTGATAATTTCAAAAGAAGCATATTTTTGAGATCATCAGGGGGTATGTCAAGACATAAAACAGAATTCCATCTACCAAAACTAGATATTTTATGGCATTGAGAACCCTTTATTTGCAGTGCTGCATATGGGGACCTATGACCGTTGTTACACTTGTATTGTACTATTACTGCTCTTGTAAAAGACCGTATAACTGTTTATTTTCAAATGATAAAAAAAGGATGACGGTCACAGTTAAAGGTAC
>JADDOQ010000018.1 GCA_016782315.1 Nitrososphaeraceae archaeon
TGTAGATCAAGTATATATAAAAAGCTCTTCTTTCGATCACACCTTTCGATCACACCTTTCGATCATATCTTTCGATCAGAACATTTGATCATACGTAAAATCCCCATTATGCTATAAAATTAATAATTAGCATAAATAAATATAAAATCACATAAAAAAGAAATGCCAATGAGTCAATTTTAATATAATTTTCACTACAAGTCTGATTTATGGTCATTGAAGATATAAAGGCAATTTCATGCCATATGCAAAACCACCTACACAAATGCTATAGATATCGACAACAATAATAATTTTAATTATGCTTTGCAGTAGATGCAAAATCATCTAATTGAAATATTATTGGAAAAGAAATCTCACAAAATGCATCTAGGATTAAAACCGAAAATCTATTAATCAAAGCATAATCGGTTTTTCAGTCAGTGTTGTATTGTTATGAGATATGGAATTTTATCTGGAGGCCAATTAATGTATTGGGGAAGAGTTGGCTAAGTGCCATGATTTTTTGTAATGTATAATACCTGTTGTGCTAGTCATATAGATAATTGAGTTAATATGTTCTCAGACCTGATAAGCATGCAGGTATAGGGATTACTCGACAATTTTTTAAGTGTAACAGTATAAATAAAATCATGTCATTTGGCTATGATAAGGTAAACTCATCTGAGATTTCTTCTAAAAAATTATTTATGATATTTGGACTGATTGTTTTAGGAGTATTTATCATTCTGGGAGTTTTTGTATTTCCAATAAAAAACCTAATTAGAGAAGAGAATTCGGCTGAAGCTAAAATAATAACTAAAAATAATGGAATTTGTGTTGTGGATACCCCTGACCATCCTAGGGGCATAAATAATTGCAATTATAAGATAGGCGATAATGTTGTTGTGAAATATAAAGAAGGAACCGCAGAAGTTTTAAGTCATGCATTGAAAAATTAATTATGTAATAAATGACCTTAGATTAAGTTTATTGATATTTAATTGAATAAAGAAAACGATATTGAATTATTGTATCTCTTGGGTATTGTTTTTTTATAGGAGAATAAAGAATAAAAGTTAATTGATTGTGTTTGGGATCAATTCTTCTATCTGATTGTATATTTTTAATAGACGCAACCCTTTCTCTGTTGTTCTGTACTTTTGTGTTCCATCCTCATATTCTATCAATGCATTTTCTATCAACATTGAAAAGTACTCTTTTAGCTGTGCGTATGAAAGGAATGATTTGTACATGATTTTTGTCTTGGTAGCGCCTCCGTTTGCTGCTTCTAGAATTAATACAGTTATTTCTGTTCTACTTCTATATTTCATTATTATCGAATAGAACATTGTAGATCAAGTATATATAAAAAGCTCTTCTTTCGATCACACCTTTCGATCACACCTTTCGATCATATCTTTCGATCAGAACATTTGATCATACAGGGGTAAAAATAATGTTTATTTATAATAATGTAGACATAAAAGGATCATCTTTTAGTGCATTCATTATTGTATTAGAAGAAACAGCAATTTTTATTATCTGGGAGCGTCCATAACGTCCGTGACTTACTACGTTTGATGTAATCAATCCTAATTGGTCTAATTCACTTACTATTTGAGTAATTCTTCTCTGAGTCAACGCGTCTTGATCTATTATTTTGCATAATGAAATATAGTTATCATAAACCTCTCCTGTCATGCCAGTTTGGGATTTTAATATAGAAAGAACTACTAATTTGGTATGGGTAGTTGAGTTTTTAATTACTTCATAATTGGTGTCTTTTTCTATTTTTTCCTGTGCCTCTCTAATGTGCTTTTCAATAACTATTGTTGCTCGCTCTCTTTCGGCTATTTCTGCGGCTACCCTTAAGAGATCTATTGCTTTTCTAGCATCACCATTTTCCTTTCCTGCAACTGCAGCGCATAGGTTAATCGCAGCCTGGGAGATAGATCCTTCATTAAAAGCAAGTTGCGCACGCTCATTTAAAATTTCTTTTAATTGCAGTACTGTATAGGGATTGAATACCAATTCTTCCTCACTTAGGCTGCTTCTGACCCTTGGATCTAATTTGTCTTTGAATGTTAAACTATTAGATATCCCTATTAGAGAGATAAAACCCGATTCTGTCAACCGCTCATTAGCTCTAGTAAAACTATAAAGAATATCGTCACCATTTCTATCAACTAAAGAATCTATCTCATCAATAACCAAAATTACCTGAAGTTGATTTTTTTTTACATATTCAAGAATTCTATCTGTTGCTTCCCCCATAGATAACCCAGTAAAATGAACTTTTAGTTTTTTATCAATTTTATTTGTTCCCATCTCTTCAGCAATATCATATAAAACTTTGTAAGAGGTATTTGCGGTCTTTGCGTTAACAATTGTAACTGTTATACCAATTCCATGCTCTTTTGATTTCTTTTTTAATCTGTTAATTACATTTTTTACAACAGCAGTTTTGCCGGTTCCAGGTTTTCCAAAAACTAAAAGGTTTGATGGTCTTCCGTCTTTTAAAACAACAGATAACACCTGAGCAATAGTTTTTGATTCCTCATCTCTAAATGGTAGTTTTTCCGGCACATAATCTATTGTCAAAGTTTTTCTATTTTTAATCAGACTGTTTCCAATTACTGCTTTTTCAAAGATATTATCCAAATAATCCGAATCCATTATTTCTTTCACCTACTAACCTTAGATTGAGAGATATTGACACAGACACCCCTTCTTTTCTATTCGAACAATAAAAGATAATAACATTATAATTATGTTAACAGTTAATTACAATTGGTTAAAAAGACCTTAATCAACTATTATAAACTAAATAATAAAAACTACATATCTGAATCTGAGTTTAAATTATTATAAATTGCATTAGAAACCAAGGGGTGTGGGAGTATTTCTTTTAGCTTAACAATGTGCTTAACAGATAAATAATTTTTGTTAATAACCGTGAATCAACCCCTTTATTTCCACTGGAACCTTGTTTTTTATTTTAACATGGTTAATAACCGTGAATCAACCCCTTTATTTCCACTGGAACCTATTGCAATCGTATTTATAAACACCAAATTATCATTTATTTTTGTCCGCAATAATAAATCACGCTTATTTTAGCTAAAAAAAACTTAGCTGTTAGTTATCAAAATTAACACTATACTGTTAAGTTAACAGACGTTGTCAAGTTCACAGAGACGATAGATTGTCCACCGGAAAGAAAAAGATAAAAATAGAACTTGAAGATGATGATGGTGGAAAGTATAATTTATCTTTAGAAGGCAATCTATCAAAAGATAAAATTCAGAAGGTTCTCCAGTTGGTAGAATCACTAAATATTTCTAAAGAAGAATCAACTTCTTTCACTAAACCAGATTATAACACCAATGCTAATGCTAATAGTAATCAAAAACATACAAATAAAATCAACACTTCTCTGCACTCCATAGAATCAAGGATATGGTCACTTATTGAGAATAACTTTGCATTCAGCTCTTTTACGTCTTCAAACGTTGTCGAGTCTTATGAGATTCTTTATGGTGAACAACTTCAATTGAGTTTGATCTCTACATATCTATCAAGATATTATGAAAAAAATAAATTAATGAGAAGCAAAAGGGGAAAAGAATGGATTTATAAGCTGATAAGAACCCAAAAGGATGTCACTCCGAATTTAAATTCACAGGATATTGAGTCTCAGTCAAACCAGATGTTAAATTCCCGCTATTCCCATGATAATCAGGACGCGGATCATTACTTGAAACCGAGTGTTTTATCAACAGTTTACGACCTTCGTTTGTAACAGTGTACCTAAAAGATTTTGACTCCATATCTCTATCTACGAATTTATTGTCGTATAGTTTTTTCATAAGCCTTGATGTGTGCTCTCTAGTTCTGCCAATAATTCGTTGTATTTCTCGTGTGGTCAATGAGTTATGTTCTAACCTTTTTAAAATATACTCAATAGTACTATTTTGATTATTGTCATTATTGTCAATGCTCCCTTTTTCTATTTGTGAATGTGATAACATAATGGGGTTTGGTTGTGATTGTTCGTGGTTTGAGTTGCTGCTTACATGAGGTTGTTGTGGTGATATGTATTGATATTGTGATGTATTTTTATTTATAATATTTTGATCTAAAATTTTCATAAGGCTATGTATGTTGTCCAATTTTGAATTGCTCTCATTCGTTCTTGTGACTATAATGTCTGACAATAAGTTAGTTTTTTCCATTTGATTTTTTAGCTCTTTCTCAAGTTCTAAAATTTTTAGCTCTAAATAGCGATATTTTCCATTATTTTTTTTCTTCAATTTGCTATAAGATTTGATTATTAATGCTGTTGTACCTAGGCTAAGGCAAAATGGGATTGCAAAATAGTATAAGAACAGTGATACAATATCATCTATGCTCACATCTTATGTGATAGCAAGGCGTGATATATTTTTTTTGATGTGATTATTATGGAGGTTTGTGGCAATTTACTATTGAGTTCTATAATAATATCATCTTGTCTAGTAGCTTTTCGATGATATGAATCACAGGCTCCGAGGCATTTTTGTGATGCATATTGTGATTATCTTTTAGCATATCCAGTTTGTGAATAAGTGAGTTTAATGTTGTTAATTGCTCACTGTTTAAGACACCAATCAGGTTTAGGAGAATGATGGAGTAATACAATTTTCTGATTTTGTCTTTACATTGTTTTACTTCTCTGTAATATGCCCCTGAACTTATGTCTTTGAGTCTTTCCTCTCTATTGTAAATTTTATAAATTATTTGTATTTGTCGTTTTGTAAATGAAGAATTCTCAATAAATTTGTTTAATAATAAATTATTTACATTATTGTTATTAGTCATAAATAATACAAATTTGTATAGCTTTCTTATATAACTATTTAATTATTTATTGATAGCATAAATAATAAATTAAAAAAAAGTTAATGTTAGTTTAATTGAAATTGGATCGGGTAGAAAACTATATTAATGAAGAGCTTAAAAAATACAAAAAGATATGCTTCGCTTTATTAGACTCTGAAAATTTCAATGATGTATCCTATGTGGCAAAAAAAGTGGAGTCATTGGGCGCTTCTGCTATATTGGTAGGGGGTTCTTCTGCTATTGATCAGTTAGACTTAGATAAATTAGTTCTATACATAAAATCTTTAGTTTCTATACCGGTTATCCTATTTCCTGGCAATGTCACAGGTGTTTCTCCAAATGCCGATGCCATATTATTCACTTCTTTACTTAACTCAGAGGACCCCTACTTTATTTCTGGTGCTCAAGCACTGGGCGCTCTATTAGTAAAAAAATACAAGATAGAGCCCCTACCAACAGGTTACATAATAATTGGGGAAAATACTACAGCGTGGTTTGTAGGACGCGCCAAGGGAATACCTTTTGAAAAGAATAAAATTGCAGTAATGTACTCACTTGCTGCACAATATCTCGGAATGAGGTTTGTATACTTAGAAGCAGGTTCTGGATCTCAAAAAAATATTACCTCTAGCATGGTCTCTAGTGTGAGAAAATACTTTGATGGTATGTTAATTGTGGGTGGAGGTATAAAAGATTCAGATGTTGCAAAAGAACTAGCAGATGCAGGGGCCGATATATTGGTTATTGGAACATTACTTGAGCAGGACCCGGATTGGGAAAAAAAATTTTCCAATATCATTAGCGCCATACGCGCATAAATTTGTGTGAAAAATATGACTTTAGTAGATGAGGCCAAAATAAGATTACAGAGCATATCTATTCCGCAGCATTATGTGAATTACCAAATAAGTATTTTAGAACAAGTCAATAAATTATATACCTTAATTCAAAAAGCAAGACAAAAAGGGTATGATGTTACTACTACTGTAGAACCAAAAATAGCATATGACCTTTCAGACAGGGTAGCCAAAATGCATAATATCGATATATCTGATAGGTTAAGGTCTCTGCTAAGCTATACCACAAAAGAAAAGGCCGCTTTAAAAATAGCTGAGGAGATTGCATTAGGAGAATATGGAAGCGGTGATCTTAGGACAAGACTAGAAAACGCAGTTAGAGTAAGTTTGGCCGTTGTTACGGAAGGAGTTACTGTAGCCCCTCTTCAAGGAATATCAGATGTACAAATCAAGGATAACAAAGATGGTTCAAAATATCTTTCTATTTCTTTTGCTGGACCTATAAGATCAGCTGGTGGAACTGAAGCTGCTCTTACTATGTTGATTGCAGACCAAGTCAGGAAAGTTACCGGGCTTGACAAATACCAAGCTAATTCCTTTGATGATGAAACCGGGCGATTCATTGAAGAATTAAGATTATATGAAAGGGAAGTAGGCAACTTTCAATTTAAAATATTAGATGAAGACATCCACAACTGTATATCAAATTTACCGGTTGAACTGGATGGAGTGGATACAGACCCCGTTGAATTGGTAATCCACAGAGGATTAAAACGAATTCAAACCAATAGAGTTAGGGGAGGGGCTTTGAGAGTCATGAATGATGGTTTAATTGGTAGAAATAAAAAACTCTTAAAATTAGTGGAAACTTTAAACTTGGAAGGTTGGGATTGGCTTGGGAAGGTAAAGGGCGCAATCCAAACTGGAGATGACGATACCGTAAGTCATAGGATGTCTGAAGTAATTACGGGCAGACCTGTTTTATCAATGAACAAAAATATTGGGGGATTCAGGTTACGTTATGGGCGATGTTTTAATACTGGTTTTGCAACCATAGGCATTCACGATACCATCCCTATTCTGTTAAATAATGCTGTTGTTGTTGGCACGCAAATAAAGATGGATGTACCTGGCAAAGCTTCAACTATTGCCCTGATAAATACAATTGAGCCTCCTATTGTAAAACTAAATGATGGAACTGTTTTACAGATCAGCACTAAAGAGCAGGCAGAGAAACTAAAATCCCAAGTTAGCAAGATATTGTATTTGGGAGATATTTTAATTAGTTATGGTGACTTTTTGGAAAATAATGCACAGCTATTACCTGCGAGTTATGTTGAGGAAATCTGGGCTTTAGAATTATTTGAAAAGATAAAAGAAACTAATGATACCAATGAAATAAACAAAATTTCTAATTATTTAAAATACGATAGGCTAGTTGACCTTTACTTAAATCCATACACAACAATACCCTCTATTGGGGAAGCAATAAAAATATCCATGCAGTTTAATATTCCACTGCATCCAAAATATTCCTTTTATTGGGAATCAATTAATATAAAAGAATTTTTATTTCTCCGAAATAATTTGCTATCCGCCATTGAAGATAATCATGGCAAACTGATGACAGTTGGCTTCTTGTATAATAATGATTTAAAAACCATATTCGAAAAACTCGGTATATTTCATAGCGTCAGTAATGCCGGGCAAGCTATCATATTAGACGATTTAGCGCAGACTATTTCTCTAATTTGTTTATGCATTCCTGAAACCCAGTCACCATGCTTTTTAGGAGATTTCTCTGATGATATCTACATATCAGAACTTTTAGGTTCATTAGAAAAAGGTAATTTTATTTTGAACTTTGAAAGTAAAATTAATAAGTTAATTGAAAATGATAACATTAACATTAACAGTATCGACAGTCACAAAGTTGTTGAACTAATAAATTCAATATCTGACATAAAAATACGTTCAAAATTCTCTTCTTCTATTTCTGTAAGAGTGGGCAGACCTGAAAAGGCTGCAGAGCGCAAAATGAAACCCCCAATCCATGTTTTATTCCCGGTAGGCAACAAAGGTGGGCCCATGAGAGACATATTAAAGGCTTCAGGGTCACTTTCTTTTTACTCCGATAAATCAAATCGATTCTGCCATAACTGCAACACACCGTCTTTAGGCACTAAATGCATTTATTGTGACACCTCTACACCTATCAGGGTTGTTTGCAAGGTATGTAAAGTAGAATCTTTAGAAATATCTCTAGATACAATTAATGATGATAGAAGAAAAAACAAATGCATAAAATGCGGTAACGAATGTAAAACATTCTCTCCAATTCAGTTTCCCTTAAAGTCTATACTTGAAAAGGCCGAATTAAAGTTAGGCTTCAAAATATCCTCCCCACTAAAAGGTGTAAAATCATTGATGGGTAAAGATAAAGAGGCAGAACCAATCGAAAAAGGCATGCTTAGGCAAAAATATGGACTGTCTGTGTTTAAGGATGGCACAATAAGATTTGATGCCACAAATGAGCCTCTTACCCATTTCATGCCCTCTTTTATCAATACGCCCATTTTGAAATTACACGATTTAGGGTATACCCAAGACCATAAAAACAATGAAATAGTTTCTAAGGATCAAGTCATAGAGCTACTAAACCAAGATGTCATAATTCCTTTAGATTCGGCAAAACACTTATTGAAAATTGCTAAATTTATTGATGAAGAACTTGTAACAATATACAACTTATCTCCAATTTATAATGCCTACACTGTTGATGATTTGGTTGGGCATTTGATAGTCGGACTGGCGCCGCATACTTCTGTTGGTATTATTGGCCGTATAATTGGATTTACAGAATCACAGGTCTGCTTGGGTTCCCCTATCTGGCACTCCGCTAAACGAAGGGACTGCGATGGTGATGCAGATTCCATCATGCTGTTATCTGATGCATTTTTAAACTTTTCATATTCATTTTTACCTGATAAAATAGGAGGCTTAATGGATGCGCCTTTGCTTATTCAACCCATTGTATTGCCACATGAAGTGCAAAGACAAGCGCATAATGTTGATGTCGATGAGAGATACCCACTTGAATTTTATAATTATACTTGGCAGGGGGTTAAAGCGGCAGACGCCTCTACTTTAATTGAGACATTGAAAAACAGGATAGGTGAGGATAAACAATTTTTTGGTTATGGGTTTACCCATTATAGTAATGTTCTTATCTCCAATGTTAACCGTAGCGCATATTCTACTCTAAATACAATGGGGGAAAAATTAGAAATGCAAATTGCCACCGCAAATTTAATTAATTCAGTAGATACAAATGAGGTTATTTCAATGGTATTAACTACTCATATAATACCTGATATAATGGGCAATATGCGTTCTTATTCATCACAGTCTTTTAGATGCAATAAATGCGGGGAAAAATATCGGAGAATTCCACTATTGGGCAAATGTGGTGGTTGTGGAAACACATTACTACAAACAGTAACACGTGGCTCTGTTGAAAAATATATTGTTTTGGCAGAGAACCTATGCAATAACTTCAAAGTTACAGGTTACCTAAAAAGCCGGGTTGAATCATTGATTGTTGAGTTGAATTTTATTTTTAAAACAAAGGAGGTTCAGCCCACATTGCTTGATTTTTTATAAGCTAAACTCGCCAAAACCATTAAAATCGATTTTGTAGGGTTTTAAACTAGATAGGTTGATTGCTATTGCTATTCCTGGAGTGGGTGTTATGCCCATTGTTTGCTGAAAAGGGGTTTGGGATTGCCATGCCCCGGAATTCACAAGCAATGTCCCCTTATAGCTATCTACATCTATTACATGGACATGGCCCGAATGAAGAATATCCGGAACTTCCTCTATTATCATCATATCCTCCTTCTCCGGGGCTATGGGGGTCCTTTGGCCGTATATTGGCGATAGATGCCTTGATTTTAGTAATATCTTCATAGCTTCTGCTGGCTTAGAATAGCTTAGGCCTGGTATGGATGCAATTACATCGTCCAAGCTTTGTCCATGAAACATCATTATCTTTATCCCCTCCATGTTTATCATACAGGGATTGCCTAGCATAGTAACATTGTCCAAGGAATACAGTTTCTCCGCATATTTTTTTGGTATGGATGGCTGGGGTAACGCCCTTCTCCCTAAATCATGATTGCCTGGAATTAGGAATACTTTCATATGTTTTGGTATTCTAGATAAAATTTTAATTGCATGGTCCATTTGAGAATAAGAGTCTTTTTCCAATAGTTCCCTGTCTTGGTTTGGGAATATCCCAATTCCATCAATTAGATCACCACAAATACAAATGTATTTTATTTTAGAAATAATGTCATTATTACTGTTCTCATCTCCATTTAACCAATCTAAAAAATTTTGGAATTCCTTTTCCATAAAAAACTTACTTCCTATGTGTAAGTCAGAGATCAAAATGCTAAATACTTCCGATTTTGCTTTATTTGCAATCCTATCGGGAACATCCAAAGAATATATATTTTTTATTGTGCTCTTTCTCTTTTTGAAGCCGTTCTCAAATTCGATCATAACCATTTGATCCACAGTCAACATGGAAATCTGTTTTTTTAAATCCTCATCATAAGTAGTAGCTGTTAATAATCCTGTTTGATCATCAATAGTTATGTTATAGCTGTTATTTCTTATTTCCTTATTCATTATTAATCCCGCTGCAAACAAAGAGCTGTTAGAATTCTCTTTTGACATTGAATTAGTGTTTGTTTTTGGTTGATTGAAGAGCTGTTTGATTATTTCTATTTTCTTTATCTTTTTGCTGTTTTGCCTTAAAGAGAGTATTCTTAATGATTTCTCATACCTACTCCTAAATAATGATGTATAACCTTCTACACCTTCTCCGCTATTGATTTTGTCATTTGAATCATAAATAATTCTGAAGTTTTCGCCTGTTTTTTCTTTGTGTTTGTTAATGCCGTCTCTTTTGATTGATAAACTGGTTTCAGCTGTCTTTATTTCCTTATCCTCATTATATCGATAATGATCTGCTATTGTTGTTGATGTTGTTGATGTTGATGTTGATGTTCTAGAAGCCATTAATCTGCCTCTACCGTTGTTGTCATTATTGTCTTCTTTAGGTATTTTGTATGATGAAGGTTTTACAAAATTCCTTATATCGTCTGATATTATAACCATGGATTCTTCCTTTTTTTCCTTTTTTTCCTTAAGGATGTCCTCCATTGTTTGGAAAAAGTCTTCTTGAAAGCCTTCTATTAAATTTAATGCTTCAGGATGAATTTGAAAGCCTTTACTTGTAACAAGGGAAATTATTTTAGATAAATTATTATTAGCCGTCACTACCCAATTACACTTTTAAAAGATATTTTTTAAATCTTTACAATGACAAATTTTTATATCCATATAAAAATATCAGTGTTAGATGTTATTTAACTTTAAAAAAAGGCTGATTTTTTTCTTTTTGGCTATGTTCTTGTTCTTAGGCCTTTTTCAACTGGGATTCTCAATCAAATTAGATAAATCTTTCTCTGAAGAATTATCGGAAAACTTTAAGAATCAAATACAGGGCATTGATGAAATTGGCATATTTTTAAATAACCTCAAAATAGCCTTAGTTATGTTTATTCCTATTTTAGGTATTGTTGTAGGGAGCTTTTCTGCGTTTTCCACTGGATTGATATTTAATTCAATAGTGAATCTGTCCAATGCTAACTTTGCCAATCCATTGATAGTTTTTCTTACACCTTTTGGAATTTTGGAATTAGTATCGTATGGTTTAGCAATTTCCAGAGGGGGCATTTTTTTATATGAGATTTTAAAAAAGAGCGTATCAAAAAAATCTATAACATACTTATTTGTTGAGATTGGCCTAGTTACTGTTATGTTGTTTGTTGGCGCATTAATTGAATGGAGCATGATACAGAATATCCCAAATGATTTATTGTGATTAATTTATATCGTTGTTATAAAATGCCATAGTGTTTAAATAGTTTTAGAGGAAAACTACCCTCAGTGAATTAGATGCCAGTTGCAATTCTTCCGGATATTAGTGAACAACATTGTATTGGATGTGCTTTATGTGTAGAAATTTGTACAGCTCTTGGTCCAGATGTTTTGAGAGTAAAACCTGTTGAAGGCTGGAAAAGAGGTAAAGCATTTGTCTTTTACCCAGAACGATGTATTTCTGATGGTGCGTGTATAGGTGTTTGTCCAACAAAAGCAATTTTCTGGATGAGACCAATGGAGTATACTCCAGGACAACCAATCCCATTAAAGAAAAACGCCGTTTTTACAAAAGGCTGGGAAGAGGGCTAAGCTTCCATCCAAATATTTTTTTTTATTTTAAAACATATTTTCTAGTTTTAGGCTTTTAGGCATATTATTATTGTTATTTCTATTTCATTGGGTTATTAGAATTTAAATAACAATTCGAATTACTGATTAGTTTGGATTTGACAAAAAAGCTATTTGTTGTAGGCGTAGGTCCGGGTTCAACGAAATACCTTACAGACTATTCAAAAGAAGCAATTAAAAACTCTAATTTTATTGTAGGATACAATTACACTCTATCTACAATTGAGCATGTTATCGATAAATCTATACAAAAAGTTTTTGAAATAACAATGAAAAATCAGGAGGAGATATATCAACATGTATTCAATGACTTGATGAAAGATAATGATAGGTGCACTGTTCCCTTTACTGGTGATGTAAACTTTTCTGAATCAGAAGTGGTGGATAGGCTGTTAGATCTTTTTGGGGACGATAATGTGGAAGTAATTCCGGGTATCAGCTCAATACAAATTGCATCTGCAAAATCTAGGGTACCATTGGATAAGGCAACAATCATAACATTTCATATCACAGGAGATATTGAAGAAAAAAAAATAGAGCTTGCAAAATCCGTAGCAGATGGTAAAAGCATAATACTGGTGCCTCGGCCATGGCCATCAAATCCGTCCAAGAACTTCATGCCTTCTGATATCTCTTTATTTTTAAGAAAAAATGGAATAGATACTTCGAAAATTGATGTTTGGGTATTTGAAAACTTAACCAACAATGAAAAAGAGACTGAATACAAAGGAAAAATGGATTCGTTGGAAAACAAAGACTTTAGTGCTTTGTCTGTAATGGTGATAGATCAAAACATACGGCAAACTTACTTGGAGTTTTAGTAACCCTGATTGATCAACAACTCCCAATGCAAATAATATATTAGAAGTAAATGTCTATATTGTTTGATGAGCAAAAACGAAATTAGATATTGTATTGAATGTGGTTCAAAAATGTCTAAGACCACCAAGCTATGCCCGGCTTGTGGGGAATCTCAAATATAATATCTAAAAATATATTTTGGTTATGCCATATTTTTCATTTAATTTTGTGTTATGTTGTTAATGATTTTTATTAAAATAGATTTACTTTTATTAATGATTAGATGTGGTAAACAAAATAACCCTTCTTGTTCCTATAATTGTTTCTTCCATAATAATAGGAATTTTGGGATTAGTGTTTGTTCCATCAGATATTAAAAACAGAAACCTTGATTTTTCAACAGGGACAATAAAGATTGATGACACGATCATCAATGTTGAGGTAGCTGATTCAGATGATGAGAGGCAGAGATGGTTGATGTTTAGAGAGGAAAACCTGCCACCAAATTCCGGGTTATTGTTGGTTTACGATAAGCCTGATTTGTATTCTATGTGGTTGCTAAATATTAGATATCCGTTAGATTTACTTTGGTTTGATCAGCAGGGCAACCTCGTTTACACTGTGAGAGATGCGCAACCTTGTGATAATTTTCTGGATTTCTCTTCATGTACATTTAAAAATACAAAACCGTCAAAATTTGTTCTAGCCGCTCATTCGGGGTTTATTAGCCAAAATAACATAGCCAATGCGTCAAAATTAGAAATTCTTTCCATCTAGCTTTAAAATAATAAAATACCGAACTAATGCTAGATATATTTTTTGATTTGATTTATTTCATGAATTATCTCCTCAATAGAAGCCTCATCCTCTAAGGTTGTTACGTCTCCAATAGTTTCTTCATTTATTATTGATCTCAACAGCCTTCTCATTATTTTACCACTCCGTGTTTTTGGTAATTTATTTACAAAATATATCTTTTCGGCAATAGCAATCGGCCCTATAGTATTTCTTATGTGCTCATTCATTTCCTTATTCAACTGCTTGGAGGAAACAAATCCTGACTTGAGTACCAAAAACGCTATTATAGTTTCACCTTTTATCTCATCAAATTTACTGGTAACTGCGGCCTCTGCTACTGATTGATGGGATACAAATGCACTTTCTATTTCTATCGTTCCTAATCTGTGTCCTGCAACCTTTAGTATGTCATCCGATCTTCCTAATATCCAAACATAGTTATCCTTATCTGTGTATGCAAAATCTCCCGCAAAATAACGATTGGACGCCTTTTCCCAGTATGTCTTTTTATATCTCTCATCGTCATTCCATAATGACAACAACATTCCTGGCCATGGCTTTTTGATGGTTAAATAGCCCTTTTTCCCGCTTTCCACTCTTTGACCGTTCTCATCCACTATTTCTATCTCTATTCCCGGAAGCGGAAGGGTTCCTGACCCGGGTTTCATTCTGATGGTCTCTATGCCAGTACACATACTGACCATTATTCCGCCGGTTTCAGTTTGCCACCAGGTATCGACAATAGGGCAATTTTGCTTCCCGATTACATTATAGTACCATAGCCAAACCTCTGGATTTATTGGTTCTCCAACCGTACCCAATAAACGCAATGTGGATAAATCAAAAGAGTTAGGGATCTCATCACCATGCCTCATATACGCCCTTAACGCAGTTGGTGTAGTATAAAGGATAGTGGCGCCATGTTTTTCCACTATTTTCCAGTATCTTCCCTGATCTGGAAAATCAGGCGCTCCCTCATACATTATCTCTGTAACTCCATGCATTAACGGTGCGTAAACAACATAACTGTGCCCTGTTACCCAACCTATGTCAGCTGTGCAAAAGAAAATGTCTGTTGCCATAAAATTAAAAACCCACTTAGCTGAGTTATATAAATGCGTTAGATATCCTCCTGTGCCATGAACGACTCCCTTTGGCTTCCCCGTGGTTCCTGAAGTATATAGTATGAATAACGGGTCAGTGCTATCCATCCATTCTGATTCACATAGGTTGGATTCTCTATTGGTTATGTCATCAAACCAAAGATCCCTTTCACCCATTGTTATCTCCTTATTTGTCCTTTTGACTACAATCACTTTTTCAACATGGGGAATTTTCTTTACCGCATCGTCTGTTATATTTTTTAATGGGATTATTTTCCCCCTTCTGTAACCCCCGTCTGCTGTTATAATTATTCTGGATTTAGAATCATTTGCTCTATCAGCTATTGATTGAGAGCTAAACCCCGAAAAAACTACCGAATGAATCGCTCCTATTCTCGCGCATGCAAGCATTGAGATGGGCAATTCTGGTATCATTGGGAGATAAATTGTAATTCGATCTCCTTTTTTGATTCCGAGCCTTTTTAAGGCATTAGCTAATTGATTTACTCTATAGTATACCTGATTGTAAGTAAGGGTAACTGATTCTCCATTTTCTCCTTCCCAAACAATGGCTGCCTTATTTTTTGTTTCCGATTCTATATGCTTATCAAGACAATTGTATGCTGCATTTATTTTACCGCCCTGAAACCATTTCGCAAAAGGGGGATTCCAGTCCAATATTTTATCCCATTGCTTAAACCATGCCAAATTCTTTGCACATTCGGCCCAAAATTGCTCGGGATTGCCTGATGCCTTTTTTTTTATTTTTTCAATTTTTTTGCCTTCAAGTGATATATTATCGGTACTATCGATATTTTCTGATTTTGAAATGTTAACCATGAAAACTGAAATGAAAGTTGTTTACTTAAATGCTTTTTTCAAATAACATGATAAATCTATAGATAAATCTTATATGCAATTGTAGCAATAAATTAAAATAAATAAAGAGAACGAAAATAGATGTGAAGTATAGAAGCAGAACAGAAATAGTAGCAATGATTCTTGATGCAGCAAATGGCGGTGCTACAAAGACAAAAATTATGTATAAAGCATTCTTAAGCTATGCCCAGTTACGTGAGTATTTATCTGTTCTAATTGAAAATAATTTAATTGAATACATTGAAGGCTTGCAGACATACAAAACAACGGAAAAAGGGCTAAACTTTCTAAAAATGCATAATGAAATAGGCGAACTCTTAAATCCACAAAAACAGGAATAATCCTTTATTTTTATATTTTTATATTTTTATATTTTAAGTATTTCATCTAAAATCAATTCAATTGAGTATTAAATACGGCAGTTTCTGATAAGCAAAAGCATCATCATAAAATAAAATGGAATTTAAAATGTGAACTAATGCATTGCTTTTTTTGTCGCTGATGTTGTCGTTGTTGTTTTGTTCTAATACTCTAATTAGCAGATGTAATTATTTGGCTTATTTCATTATGCTCATTCTCATTTTCAATAGCATTAGAAATATCGGGAACAGAATCTTCTAGTTCCTTTTTAATTCCTTCATCTCCCTCCTCCTCTTTTTGTAATTCTTGATTGTTGTCATCTAAGCTGTTGTTACCTAACTCCTCCTCATTTATTTGGCTGTTTTCCAATGTTTCTTTGTCTTCATTGTGAAGGCTCATTGTATTTTCAGCTGCCTCGTTGGTTGAAGATACTGTAGTATTGTCTACGGTTTGTTGGGTTAGTTTGTTAATTATATTTTTAATTTCTGAATTCTCTAGATTTATGTGATCTATTAATTCATTGGTGTGCAGGTTAATCTGTTGATGTACATCCTCTGTTATCTCGTTGCTTTTATATTGCAGTTTTGCGTCAAATAACACCGATTTTATTCTTCTTGATTCTATATCCAGTTCTGATGTTCTTTGGTGAAGTTTTTCGATTATTTCTTTGGTGTTTTCACCTAACTTATCAAGTCTTTTTTCATATTTTAAATAGACCAACTCTGCATCGTCTTTCATACTATCATTTTCAGAAACAATTTCCCGCAATGCCTTTATTCTTTTTAATGCCAAAGATTTTTCACGTAATAGTTTTTGAGCATCAAGTCTCCATCTTGGAATAAAAATAACATAGTCTCCTTGAACTAAAAGCTGCTCATATGGCAAATTTTTTATGCCACCAGAGCCACAATCGACACTAACTGATTCTACAGATCCTTCGATATCGGTTATTATGCCTATAACCTTTCCTATGTATGTTCCATACATATCCTTAACTTTTTTACCCACAAATTCGAGCTTCAATTCGCTCATGGATTTTCATTTAAAAGTTGGTATAATGCTCACTGTGTGAAAATATATTAATTAATTTATAATAATTATTTAACTACATTATTGTAGTAATTGATAATAAAGCAAATTGTGCTTTATGGAAAATATGTACGAAGAAAATTTTACTTTTGATGAAAAACAAAAACTTGAATCCCATTTTTCCAATTCCGATAGGGCGGTATTTGTAATTATTACCTCTAATCAGGTTGATCGTGGAGCACTAATGTCAAGATATTCCAGAACCGATAAAACAATGCGGCGCATATTTATAGACGAGTTTTTATCCAATCCTAACAGAGGAACGGAGTTCTATAACAAAGTCCTGTTGGAATATGGCGATGATTCTGTTGCCGAACTCGGAACGGCGCAATGTGCCATAGAGTGGATTTCCAACATAGGTGCTCAAAAAATCGAGGATCACCGAATTGGTTTGTCGTTTTTAGAAAAGTCCTCCCGTTATGTAGCTTTTGACAAAAAGGTCAATGGAGTCTATAAATACCATAGAGATAAAAAAATAATGTCCTCTTCTTTCGCTGATAACTTTATACGGTCATGCGATTTATCGTTTGAAACCTATTCTAAAAATATCGCACCTATGCAAAATTACCTTAAGGAAAAAATCCCTATCGATGATCTTTATTTTTATAACTCTACCGGTAATAGTGAAACTCCTTTTAGCCACTTGAGCAATTTGGATGACATAGAGAACGCAAAAAAAATATACAACTCAACGATTAAGGCAAAGGCATTAGATATATTGAGAAATCTCCTTCCATCTTCAACTCTTACAAACCTTGCAATTACCGGAAATGGGAGAGCATTTGAATATCTTTTATTTCACGTTCTTTATTCGGATTTGGATGAAATACGGGACATAGGGAATCAATTGTATGGTGAATTGGAAAAATACATTGAGCCGTTTATCAAACGATCAAAAGACAAGTACAGTGTTTTATACAACGATTATCTGATAAAGACCCGGGACTCAATACACAAAATATTGGAGTCCAACCTGCAGATATATGGTGAAAGCAATTCAAATTCAAATTCAAATTCAAATTCAAATTCTAATGGTTATGGTGCAAACGTTAAACTGCTCTCCTATATCCCAAACCATGAAGCCGAAGTAAAATTGGTTTCATCGATATTATATGAGTATGGAAAAGACCTTCCGCAGGATTTTCTGTTGGATTACTCCAATTCGTTAACTGATGACAAAAGGCATGAAATCATCAGGCTATATACTCAGTTTAGACAAAATAGGCGACACAGGCCAGGGCGAGCCTTTGAGGTAATCGACTATTCATTTGGATTGATGACAAATTATGGGATGTTTAGGGATCTCCACAGGCATAGAATGTTAACAATGAGTAGACAATTGTTGTCCACAAAATACGGATATGACGTTCCGCGTGAAATAACTGAGTTAGGGATAGAGAAAGACTACAATGACTGCATGTATCTTTGTGATGAATCCTATAAACTAATCTCACCAAAGATGCCTAGTGAGGCGCAGTATGTGGTAAACTTTGCCTACAGATACCCGTATTTTATAAAGATGAATCTTCGTGAAGCGTGCCATATGATTGAGCTCCGAACGACTCCCCAGGGTCACCTTGATTATAGAAATATTTGTCAACAGATGTATTCCTTGATAAAAGAGGTCAACCCTGTTATAGCCAATGGGATAAAGTTTGTTGATATGAATAACTATGACTTGGAGAGGTTTAAATCCGAAAAAAACACTGCAATGAAAAAATCCAAATTAAACCTTGAGTCTAGTAGCAATATAAATTGATTTTATTGTTTACTTGTCAAAACCATTTGTCAAGGGATTGGCTCTTTTTAAGAATGTGTTTATCGAGCTTTTCTATATAATTATTTACTCTTTCGTAGGAAAAGTTTTTCTCATCACAAAGGAACTTTATAGTTTTCTCTTTATCGAGATCTTTGAACTGAAGGTTTAGATCCCCTATATCTACAACCTCTGGATTCAAAAAAATTTCTCTTATTTCCTGATATGGGGTATCTGAGATCTCATCTCTTATTTTATCGATATCCTCTAGTCTTTTATGTTTTTGAATTAATTTTAAGGCGTTTTTGGGTCCAATACCGCTAAAGCCGTCCGGATTAAAATCTGTCCCAATCAAAATGCCTAAATCTATTAACTGCTCATGGGTTAGATTGTTGTCTTTTAATACCTGGTCATACTCTATCAACTCTGGCTCTATGTCTATGTAGACATTTCTGTTTGGGATTTTTCTTTTTCCGCTAATAGTTAAGTTTCTTATTAGCCTTTTTGCGCCAAATAAGATGGAGTCATAATCCTGACTAACACAAGAATATGCCACTTCCTGTTTTGAAAGATATGCGGCTGTGGATTCTCCCTCTGAAGGCGCAGTGATATGCGGAATTCCCATTAGTGATAAGATGTTTTTTGACTCTTCAACTATATTTGAGGTGAGAATGGATGTTCCTTGGCTGAATTTTTTTGCATCATCTATTCTTCCCTCCTGTAAAGCCAAATTGTATTTTTCAGTTGCTTCTTGTTTAACTTTTCTTCTCCTCTCAATCTCGCCTGTCTTTAACTTATGAGGGCGTCCATCGAAAATATAGATCAATTGGATTCCGTCACACATCAAGTTTATATTCCTATAGAAAAGACCACTGAGATGGCTTGTTGGGTCCCCTTGGTTATTTGTCAGCAATTCTCCCGTAGGCCCCCTAATTGTTGCTAAAAACTGGTAAATTACATTAAAAGCGTCTATTGATACTACCTTTCTATTTAAATCTGAAATTTTAATAGGATTTGAAGTAACCAATGGTTTTAGATTTAACCCCATGCTTTAATTCAAATACAACCAAATGATTTTTAAATTTTTGAAATGTTGCATGGTGGTGGGCATTTGTTGGTTTGAATGGTTGTCTTAAATAGACAAATAGACAAATAAGTTAATTAACAATACCTCTACGTGCTTTCGTAAACAAACAATCTTGCTATTATCTGCTTAGACACCTTTGCTTTAGACCTATAACTTTGCTGAAATCCCGCCATCTATATTCATAATTGTACCAGTCACCCACTTGGAATCGTCTGAAGCTAAAAATAAAATGGCATTTGTGACATCATCTGGGTCACCAATTCTTTTTAATGGAAATGAGTTTTCCAAAACTTTTTTTGCGTTCTCATCCTGTAAATACGGCTCCAAAATCGGACTTCTAATTGTTGATGGCGCAACGCAATTACACCTTATGTTGTATTGGCCGTACTCTACGGCTATACTTTTTGTTAGCATTATGATGCCTGCTTTCGTAACCCCGTATACTGAGAATGGGACTTTGGGTATTGCTCTTATCCCCAACAGTGATGAAATGTTTATTATGTTTCCGTAATTCTGCTCTATCATAATTGGGATTACGGCCTTGATGGGCTGAAATGTCCCTTTTAGGTTCACATTCATTAGGTTTGTCCATTGATCTTCTGTCATTAAATGAAAAGGCACAGGATCATTGATTATTGCTGCGCAATTTATCAGAATATCTATTTTGTCAAATGTGGATATTGTTTGCTCTATAACATTTAATACTTCAGATTCATGGGCTACATCTGATGTTACAGCTAAAATATTGTTATTGTTATTGTTATTATCAAGCTCATCTAAAGTATTTTTTAATTTTTTTTTATCTCGTGCTACTAAAACAACTTTACTGCCTTCATCAAGTAACCTTTTTGCTGTGGATTTTCCTATCCCACCACTAGCTCCAGTAATAACGGATACCTTTCCTTTTAGTTTCACATGCTTTTTTCATTACAATCGATTAAAAGTCTTTTTATTTTTCTGGTTATAAAGAAAATTTTATAAATGGGTATATAAAATACCAAAAAATATTGCTATGCTGCCACCAATACTCTAGTAATTTTTGGTTACCGCCATAATGGGAATTATGCTGCATGGGCGTCAACAGATGAAAATATGTTTTATAGCTCAAGCAAGCGCAAGATAATACTGGCATGAAAAACCTTGTTTTAGGTGTATGACTTTCATATCAACAGCCCATTCCTAATTCTATGGGTTTGGACAAAAGGGTCTACCTTTACAGTTTTTATTGTTGTGGTATACTGGCTGGCAATAATTGTGTTAGACACATATGGACCCTAACGTTCAATATGGACCTTTCAAACACATATATAAATTACCTTTAGTTTGACATGGTCATCTCAATCAGCATCCCAATATATCAACCTTATAAAAAGAAAGATCTCTATAAAACAAAACTTATTTGTAGATTAACTCTATTTGGAGACTCGCAGGCGATTGTAGCGCCATGGACATAGAAAAGTTACCTATTTTTTCCATTATATATTGCTATTACACTTAATAGGAAAAAATGTGTTAGACACATATGGACCTTGATGTTCCACATGGAACTTTTGATTACATATCCAAGTTGTTTTCTTCTATTATTGAACTGCATGAGATTGATGATAGTGTAATGCAAATACTGTCATATTTTATTTTGAAAAAGCATCTGTCAGCATATCAAATATTTAAAAAAGAGAAATCCCTTAACAGCAAACTCGATTATAGCATTACCAATAAAAAGGTCAAGAGGATTTTGGACCTTGATCTAATAGAAAAGATAAAAGACAATACACAACTTTCAGAAGTGGAATTAAAACGGAATCCAAAATACTATAAGTTAACAGAGCAGGGACTGTTTGCTTTATATTTAAAACACAAAACGTACTCTCCACGACTGACAGTTGTTAATTTGAAAGGGAAAGAAAGGCTCATACCCATTACTTTATCAAAGAATTCGTTATTGAGATATAGGGAATATGATTTTTACAAGTTCTGTTTGTATCCGTGGATGAGTCATAATTCAATTGCTAGTTGTAGCCAGCAATTTGCAAAAAAGATACATGATTCGTTAAGTGGCATCAGCCTATATATAGAGAAGTATCTTTTATCTACGTATTATGAGAATTTGCTTCCTACACAATCTGATGATTACCCAAGAGGAATAGATCCCGATAGCGTTGATCATATAGAATCTTTATCTAAAAAATTTGAATATTCAAAGGATAGTGGAGAAATCATACCTTTATCATATCTTAACTTTAACGAAAGAAAAGTTCTGGACCAAATGACAAATGACCATTATAGACGAGTAGCATCTGTTAATTTTAAATCAATGTATTACATGGCTGTTTTTTCGTTGGTAAATGAGAATATAAAAGATGAGGATAAGAAAATACTCCAGCAGGATTTAAAATTTAAAAAAATGCTGACTCAATTAAACAACCACTTTCAGAGTAACTATAATTTATTATGTGAAACCTAAGAATATGGGCAATCTGTGATGGGTGGTGTTGGACTGAAATTTGTTATATGCATTATAAAGAAAAAATGATGCCTTAAATATGGAGTCTATGCCGATAATAAAAAATCAAGTAATGGCAAGCCTGCCTATGAATGAAACTATCGTGGACAGCAGTATATGATGGTATGTGGAAAAATGGTGATGGCAAAACACAGGGAGGAGAAAAACATCTAGATTTACAATGCGAACAAGGAGGAACTGCTGAAATAATGAATTTTAGAGTTGCAAGATGAAAGATAAATGACAGACCGAAACAAAATATGAATCACCAAGTAAATTAGATTGCAAAAAAAGCATAACATTTTCTGTTGGACTTGTTAATATCTGTATCCAATACCCATTAATAATTGCAATAGGGGCAAAAATACAAAACATCTGCTATGGGTACTATTGGGGAGACCACCCTAGTATGACCATTCTACCTAATCATTATACGCTTTGTATTAGATAAAAAAATAATCAAAATTCTATAAACTTTTTATTCCTATGCAATAAATTACTGTTTTGTTAAAGGAGATGGAAATTAATAATAAAATTAGTTATAGATATTTGTAGAAGTTTGTTTCACCATCTAGATATACCATATAAAATAGGCATTATGAGGATAGTTGGGAATAAAAATATATTATACTTTATCTTTTGCAATTTTGTCAATCCTTTTTATGGGTCTAACCCCATACATCTATGTCGACGCCGTTTTAGAAGATAATGGTAATATAGTTCCATTTGTTGTTTCTAGTCCTAATATAGATACTTCATGGAGTAACGATATAATCAATGGGTATAGCGATAGTTTCCCGGAAACGGAGAATGGGAATATTGATGGTGGTGGTAGTGGTGCTGGAGAACCATCAGATCCAGAAAATAGGCAATTTGGATCTGTTGATGATGATAGGATGGACAACACCAAAGCCAGTGATTTTGGAGATGTCATTCCTGAACCAAAAGCCAATGATTTTGCAAACAATGATGACAAAAAACATGTTGGTGCTTATGATATCCCTGAGAATCAAGCCAAAGACAATACCCGTGATGCAGATTCTGCAGAAGCTATACAAGGCAGCATGTCACAAATCGACAACACCAAAAAAATGGCAGTCATTACTTTTGATGACGGTTGGAAAAGTCAATATGAAAATGCAAAACCAATTCTAGACGAATTTAATTTCAAGGCCACGTTTTATCTTGTATGTGACTATATTGGAAATGAAAACAGACTTACCTGGGAAGAGATCGCGATTTTACAGAATGAAGGGCATGGGATGGGTGCCCATACTATGGGTCATGCGAATTTGGACAACATACCAATAGACTCCCAAAGATATGAAATAGTTGAATCAAAGAAATGCCTTGAGGATAATGGAATTGAGGCTAATAGTTTTGCCTATCCCTTCAACTCAGGAGACAATAATGCAAATGTACTGGATTTAGTATCAGAAAACTATGATTTTGCTAGAACTGCCGGTGATGTTGTAAGGAATGACATGTACCCAAAATATACAATTGCAGGATGGAGTCATGATGCTGACAGAAAAGCAAATGGATATTCAGATTTTGAAATGCTTAATGAATTTAAAAAACATGTTGACGGATTTTCTTATAAAAATGGTGACGATGATCAATCCCCATATGGCATTCCTATATTGATATATCACAAAATAGGTGATGA
>JADDOQ010000255.1 GCA_016782315.1 Nitrososphaeraceae archaeon
ATGATAACGTTGGCGGGACTCCCATTGCTGTAACCTATTGCCCTTTATGTTTTACAAATCAGGTATTCAATAGAACAGTTGGCGGCGAAATTCTTGAATTTGGGACAAGTGGCAAACTATACAATAGCAATCTTGTAATGTATGATAGGAATTCCAATTCCCTTTGGAGCCAAGCAATGGCTCAGAGTATTGTGGGTAAATTTGCCGGAGCAAATCTTGACCGAGTTCCTTTTGATTTGGCATATTGGAAAGACTGGAAGAATTTCTATCCAAATAGCAAAATTCTTTCTAAAGATACTGGAAATATTAGGCCATACGGTGCAGACCCCTATGGCGATTACTACACAAATTCGGATATCCTTTTTCCTATTTCCAATAAGGATGACAGACTGGGATTAAAAGAAATTGTTATTGGAGTGGAAGCGACAGGAAACTATAAAGCATATAAACTAAAAGATGTTGAGAATTTCAAGGTGATAAACGACAAAATAAATGATAAACCAATTACAATATGGTCCGCATTTCCGTTTATGGTAAAAATGTTTAATCCAAATGTTGATTCACTAACCTTAACTTTCAGATATGATGATAAAAAAAAGGCTTTCATAGATAACCAAACAGGCAGTGAATGGAATTTTGATGGTAAGAGCATTAATGGTGATTTGAGTGGAAAGACATTGTCAAGATTGCCATTTGACGAGGGATTTTGGTTTGAATGGGTTGCGTTTCATCCAAAAACAGACGTTTATTCTCAACAATAGGCGTGTGGTTGCCTCTGCCCAACTAATTGCTTTTCCAAAGATAGTTTATTATCATGTATATCAATAAGCTACTTGGACCAATGCGTTACTTGCCTAATCTGCAATTGTACACTACAATGAAAATGTTCATCCAAGTTTCACATATTGTGCATTGTTATTTCAATATTGTTCTTTCATATGGCGAATGTAGATGATGTTATAATCACATGAACTACATGAGCTTGCAGCGTCTGTATAAAAAT
This sequence comes from Nitrososphaeraceae archaeon, assembly GCA_016782315.1. GTDB lineage: Archaea > Thermoproteota > Nitrososphaeria > Nitrososphaerales > Nitrososphaeraceae > Nitrosocosmicus. The sequence continues at coordinate 1,004 of JADDOQ010000255.1, forward strand.
AGGGTTTACATGAATATGTTCTCAAGATTAGTCAATGTTTTTGCTTATCCAATAGCTTTTTTTTTTTGATTATGCCTTATTTTTGGAAACACTTCTCTTTTCAATACATCTTTTTCGATAGATATTCTGCCAGGACCGGATATCAACAAGCTTATTGCGATAGACATTAGCAACAAATCAAGTTCGTATCCGCCCCCAACAGCAAAACCTGTTGATGCTTTAACCATAATGATGGCACCAATCATTTCCACCATAAACAGTATTGAGGCGATTCTTGTGGCTATCCCCACAATTAATGCAATTCCCCCAATCACCTCTAAAAGTGCTATTGGTAACGCCAGTTCTGGAGGTATTCCAGCCGAGGCAAAGTAGCCTTGAAATCCTTCAATATCTCCAAACTTAGGAAGGCCGTGAAAGATGAAAGCAATCCCCATCATTATTCTTATAGGTAAGGAAGCAAACGAAGATAACTTTTCTATATTCATATCGGGTATGCTTTTGAGGTCTTTCATAACAACATACTGAGAAGTGAATTATTAAGAGATTAGCCAAATTGCATCCTGATTAGACCCAAATTACGCCCAAACTGAATGATGCGCCATATCCTACATCCAAATTATGCGATTGGTAAAACTCCACTTTCCATCGATCCTCTATTGGGGCTTCTGCTTTGTTTATTGTGCAAAATACGGTCATAGGTGCATTTTGGCTTAATTTGCATTCAGCAGAGCCAGGAGTTCAGGTTATTATCAACGCTGCAGCACCTCATATCTTTGCAAATAATTATGCTCAAGGTGTTAGATTAGATTAGCAACAGTTTTGTGGGTAACAAGGTATAACAAGATAATTGTCATGACATGAAAAAAGAATGCCTATGCCAACTGA
>JADDOQ010000019.1:0-8193 GCA_016782315.1 Nitrososphaeraceae archaeon
TGTTATAACCATTGGTTTTGTTATTCAAATATTCAATTTTGTATTTTTACGGCTTATTAACTAATAGGTTATCATAGAATCTTTTGGACAACATCTCATTTAAAGAATCTAGAAATACATTATTACAATATGCAAAAAATCCAGAATGCTGTTTGATGAATGGTTACACAATACCATAGGGTTATAACGTTATTTCTTAATCCTTTAATCGCACTTTTCCTTTCTTTTTGTGTTTTTTTCCTTTTTTGTCTTTTCTTTTGAAAACAGGATAAAGGTGTTATCAAATGAACACGTAAAGGCAAATACAGAAAATAAGTAACATTGATTTTGCCTTTTACATATTCGGCAAAATTATCCAAGATTTTTTTGGAGTAAAAAACCATACTATTTGCAGTATTGATAGCATATCTTGCACCTTTGAAATAGGCAAGGAGATCATGTTTTTGTTTCTCTAACACTGCAATTTCTTTGCTTAGTTTGTCTAATTTTTCTGATTGTTCTTTTATGGCCAACTTGATACCGCCATATTTTTTTAGTTCATCTGTTAGAGGTGTCAAGCAGTATGGCTTATGGGTTTTGTTGTTGTTGTCTGTATATTTGCTGCTTTTCCTATCAATTTCATGGTCACTATCAAAACTAAAGGTATTAACTCTGCAGCTTTGGATTAGATTGTGAATGCCTATAATGTCTTCCATACCCATTCCGTTCTAAAGTAGCCTAGATAATGCTGGTCCTATGAAAGGGAGTAACAGCAAAATAAATTGCTTATTGGCAATCTCATCATCTAAATTATAAATTTTGGCTTTACTTTCATTAACTTTGTTTTCTAGCCCCAATTTATCGTCATAGTGCTTCTCTACATCCTTAAGAAAGCGGGATACAGCAAGGTCAGCTGGAATGTTGTTTGCCTCCGCAATTTCAACAATAGTAAACTTTAGTTGTTTTAACTCATGTAACCCAAACCCCATAAGTTTTAATTCCCTGACAACAGACAGAATTTGTCTATTCTTGCTGTTTTGAGTTCCAAGATCAACATTTTCATCTCTCAAGTTGTCCCGCCTTGTTAGATAATGGTTGATATCATCAAGCAGGCATTTTTGTTCATTTTCATGTGAGTTTTTATTTGATATCTGATTTAACAATACTTTAGGATCATACCCAAAAGACTCTAATTCATTTATTACTTTTGAAAATTCTTTTACTTTTTCTATGACATCGATTCTACGTTTTAGCGATAATTCTTTTTTTTAGTGAATCCAGCCAACGTACTTGGGTTATTGTGATATTGCTATCCTTTAAAATGCCATCAAGTCTATTTTTAGCTATTATCGCCTCATATCTATAATTAGTTAATTCTTCCTGACAAACTATTGTTAGTTGATCAATTTGCTCAATTTGTTGCCTTTTTTGATTTATGTATTCTGAAATTTTGGAGATATAGACAGGTTTATCTGTTATATGGGAATTTGAGGTCATTTCAGAACCTTTATTGTTAATTATATCTATATCATTAGCAGAAGAAGGCAAAGATAGGTTTGAATTTGAGAATTCAATCAAATCACCTATGCATTCAATAAGGTGTTTTGGCGAAATTGCCAAAATCCTGCATCACTTAAAGGTCTCTACGACAAATGAATGAAAGTTATCCAGATCCTCCTCGAAATTGCAGTTTGTTTCATCTCCAACCATGAGATTTTTTAGTAGTTGATGAATCCTAATGCCTTAGCACATTGGGGAATAGTCATCCCTGATTTTTTGACCCAAACCGAAAATTCCATTAATTCTTCAGGTTCAGGGTGCCCTATATTTTTATTCCACTCGTTTACTATGTTAGTTACGGAGCCTGCAGATATGCCAATTTCCTTTGCTAACTGGTTTCTTGTTTTTCCATTTAATCATCCTTGAATAACTTGATCTATTACATATTTGTTGATTTTCAAATTTACAAAAAGTATGGTTGTACAAACACCTTTATAAAAATATTAATTTGGTTATTTTGGTCAAAAAATTGGTCAATAATAAGTTTAAAGGCCATTATGTGCTTATAGAGGAACTAAATACTAGTGAAATAAAAATAGGATTATCTTTTGTTATTCCTCCTGAATCCTTTAACCTTATTTTAGGTACATACCTGCCAGGCGAAGCAATACTAAATGGAACTTGGAGTCCCCCATCTGTTATTCCGTCTAATTAGAAATAGCAAGCATACATATCTTTTTTTAAATAAATAGAAATTATTAATTTTTTATCAAATTGCTTATTAAACTTCAGGGCACGGTTGAAAGCATTATAAATCGATGCATCATGGTTATTCTGAAGAATATCATTCATATAGAAAAGATCCTCCCTCTCGAGTTCTAGAGAAGGGATATATTATAAAATTTTGACAGTTTGTTTAATCAATTTTTTGGATTTTCAGAATTTTTTCGCATTTAGGGCAGCTTAGACCTATAAATTTAAACAACAAGTCACCATCTTCAAATTCCTCTGTTTTTAATTGACCTAAATCAATAACTTCACTGCAGTAGGGACATTTTGCCATGTCTATGAAGTTAAATAATAGAACATATTTAAAATTAGTGTTGATTATATTATATTGCAAATACTTTTTTTATTAATGAATGAAAATGGCATAACTGAATAATTGATTGAATTATATAAATCCGAATGTAACAGAGGCCACCCTATTTCTCATCAATACAATACAAAAGCAACAGCATTGGTCGTTTTTATTTGTGAACAAATTAGAAAATGATTACCTTTTTGGATTAATCTTATTTTTAAAGATATTTGTGCTATTTATCCATATTAAAAAATTTACGAAACTAAATAACTGTTGTTATAGTTGTTGCCGTATGCATACAATTTCAAATACAAAACTATAACCTATCATAGTCGTCTTCTATCCTTACTATATCATTTTCATTAAATTCCCCTAATGAGATTTCCAAGATAACGCATGATTTAGATTCTGTGGTAATCCTGTGCTTTAGGTTTTTTGGAACTTGAATTATGTCGCCTTTGGTTGCTGAGAATACCCTATCCTCCAACTCAACCTGCACAAATCCTTCCAGGACCTTCCAGAATTCATCCCTTTTTTTGTGCACTTGCAGACTTGTTTTTGAGTATGGGTTTACGTAAAGGATTTTGACAGTACATTTTTCATTTTCAATGAACCGTTCAAACTTTCCCCAGGGTCTGTTTTCTTTGTATAAATTTATTAATTCTTTTTCCATTTATATTACTCGGGTCCTAAATTCAAAACAGCATAAAAAGTAAGTACATTTATTGTTAAATTATAAAGTAAAACATTCATATAAATTCTCCCTTTCATTCATTACATCCAAGAGAATGCCGAATTAACTGGTTTAAGCAACAAAGGTAATCTGCTAACATTCAATAGATTGTTTTTATTATCAAAAATTAACGCTGCAAGTTCTACTGATTCGATTGTCCAATTTAGGATATGTACACAACTCATTGTAAAACCAATAATATATAACTATATAAATATAAATACAAGTACCAATATTTTCATTTTAGCATCTATATGTATCTATAATACATTAATATCCAATTACATAAAAATTGCAACATTACGCATTTTGCAACAAACCTGTTGTCTTACCAAATCCATATTCTACTCAAATGACCATTTAAGATTGGTCTTAAGGAGTATTGAATCCAAAGTAATATCGATACATAGTTTTAAAAAAATACTGTTTCTCATCAAATCCCAAATTCAATTAAGGATATTTTTTGCATTGTTTTGTTATAACCGAAAGGCCTGTCTTTGAGTTTTTTATTCATCATAAACCATAAAAAGAATGTATTTTGATGAAATGGGACAATTAGGTCTTGAGTAAATTAGGTCATTTGAACTTTTTTTCCTATAACAACACACGGAATTATCATGCCTATGGATAAAATACCAAAATATATCCCGCTAGAACCCGCAACAAAACTTGAATCAAGCGCTATCAGTAAGACAATCATATTTTTGACCAAAAATTGTGCATCCTCAAATCCGTATTGTATTTTTCTTATTTTACTGTAGAAGAGGACAGTGATCAATAACAAAAACAAAACAAAAAAAATTGAAAATAAGAGTTTATTTGGTAGATAATGGACACCCAAAAGGTAAATTATGGTGAACAAAAGTAAATAGATAATATAAACCCGCTTTAGGTTTAATGGTCTTTCAGCAAGGCTCCTATCATCTTGTTGGGTTTCTCTGGTGCTTAAGAGAGTCAATGTAAATACATGGATAAAGACAGCTATAGCTAAAACTAACAAATTGGTTAATGTTATATAAACATAAACAGCATCGGCCGGTTCGTTTATGCTGTTTAAAAAACCCATGTTGCAGGATGCGCCATATATTACATTAAGGGAACGTATTCCGCCCATCAAAAATGGCCTGGTCAAACCGTTCTTTAACTTATAATTGTATAATAGTATCATTACCACTAAAAATATCGAAATTAACGTAGAGGTAAAGGTTAGCAGTGAAGATAAAAATACTCCAGTTCCAAAAAAAAGGACCGATAACAAAACCGCTGTAGATTTTTTAATTTTTCCTGACGAAAGAGGCCTATTTGGCCTCTCTATTTTGTCTTTGCGGATATCAAATAGATCGTTTGTAACCAACCCTCCAACATAAAGAAAAATAGATGAAAAAACAAGCAGGAATGCATCAAAATAATTTAGGGAAGGTACATTGTTTATTGCAGTTACAAAATACCCTCCCAAAATATCAGGTGGAACAGTGAATATATTGGGTATTCTAAATAACTGAAGATAATCCTTAAGCAATGTGTTATGATTTATTGTCTATGATTAGTTCGAGTCTAAGATCTCTTTTAAATAGCCATATGAACTTTGAGCTGCTTTAGAAGGGTTATCTTTGTATGGGTACAATTCCACTGTTATAAATCCATCATATCCTATGTCATTGATGGATTTTACAACATCCTTAAAGTTTATGGATCCAAATCCAGGTATAAGGTGGTTATGTACTTTGTCTTTTATATCAGCTAAGTGGAAATGATGAATGTACTCTGATAGCTTAAAGACCAACTTGGATGGGTCCTCATTGACGCAGACAAAATGGCCTATATCAAAATTAAGGCCAATGTAGTCTGAATCAAAATCTTTAATGAATTGCAAAAATTCACTAGAGTTTTCAAGCAATAGGCCAGGTTCAGGCTCAACCAAGATTTTTACTTTTTCCTCTTCTGCAACGGGCAAAACATTGTTGATGCCATCTTTAAAAACTCTTAGATATTCACCCCTATTGTCAGGATATTCTACAGGGCCACCCGGTTCAATTGAAATATTTTTTGCTCCAAGTTGGTTTGCCAATTTCAAACAATTGATAGTGTGGTCGATCCGAATTTTTCTGTAGCCCTGATTTGCCTCAATCCAAGATGGATGGTATGTGTCCTTAATCCCAAAAAGAGTAAAGGCATTGAGGTTTGAGATTTCTAACCTGTTGTTTGTTAAAGCTTTTTTTATTTCTGTTATTTTGTCCTCACTCAAGGGCAATGGGAATGCATGCGGGACATCGCATAAGATTTCCACACCATCATAACCTATTTGTGATATATCTAAAATAGAATCGGATAGGGAATAATTAGTATATGCATTAGAGCTGAAAGCAAGCTTCATAAAAAAAAACTTGGTTTTTTTATTTAAATAGTTATGCAATTAATCCAGAAAAAACCATACAGATGCCATATAACAAAATCATAACCTCCATGTGAATTTGTCAGATTGTCGATAGTACTCATATGCATTATAAAACGTAACCTTTTCTATATCATCTCTTCTGCAATTATTTTTTCGCATCTCCCTTGCAGTTAAGGGTACACTCAGTGGGTCAGAAATCCCCCAATCAGCCGCACTATTGACCATTATCTTATCACCACCATATCTATTAACAATGTCTATGACTCTGCCAGGGGATAATTTCGTGCGCGGATAGACAGATAACCCTGCCCAAGCGCCCCAGCTCAATGTTTTTTGTATTGTTTCTTCTGTGTTATGGTCAATCAAAATTTTATCGAAATTATATTTATTTTCTTTGAAAATTCTCTCCATTTTATCCATTGCTTTGGGCTTATCTAGATGAGGTAGATGAATCATTGCCAACATATTTTTATTTTTGCATATCTCCAACTGTTTTACAAAAATCTCCTCTTCCAATTCATTAATTAAATTATAACCAATTTCACCCACTGCTACAACTCTTTCCCTATCCAAAAACCTTTTTTCCATAGTGTCGGTTGCTTCAAAAGCGAGTGGGCGAGAAACAGATTCCTTAGGATTAACGGAAATGCAAACAAATTGCTCTATTCCAAATTCTTTTGCTCTCTTAGTCTCATATGAGATCATGTGTTCCCAGTAATCAACAAATGTTCCAACATTTGTCCTTAAGGATCCCAACCAAAAAGAGGGCTGAACAATAACCTCAATTCCCGATAGAGACATCCTCTCATAATCATCAGTGGTCCTTGAATACATGTGGATATGGGGATCAAAAAACCTAGACATAATACAGAATAAATAAATGAATAAATAATATATTTAAATTTTTTAGTTATAAAGAAATTTCTTTTTAAGTTAACAAAAATAATATTGATTGATTATGGCAATTTTTTCTTAGTTTTTTCACATCCAAAGCATAAAACCGATGCAAAAAATATCAATTACTCATGCAATGAAAAATTATAATAGATATAATAAATAAAAATACATAAAAATTAAACATTAATGATTGATCATAGGGTTACAAAATATCATTCTGTTTTTATTCCCTAGCCAAAATTATTATTATTGTTTTCAACAAATCAAAATATAAACATCTTAACCATATTGAACAGGCATATAGATAGTATTTTGGTATCACTAATTAAACCAAAAGCGTCATACAAAATTAACATATAAAAGTTTGAGTTAAATAACGGTACAATACTATATTCAAAGCGATTTTATAATGAGTATTAATTGAATAACTTGTGTATAGATGGTTAGCTTATATCATTCAAACATAGACAGCATTACCAAGGCCGATATAGTAATAATTGGCGTACCTGATGAATCAAAGTCTCATGCTAGGAGAAAAGGTACAAGTAAAGGTCCAGATATCATTCGTATTGCTTCAAACGAATCGGATTTTTTTGAAAGAAATGGAAAAATCATCCCTATCTGTCCTATGCGCGGTTGTTTTGATAGTAAAAAAATACTAGATTATGGAAACATAAAGAGGGAAAACCTTTACCAACTAATCTTTGATCTAGTTTCATCAAAAAAAATACCCATTATTTTAGGGGGAGATCACGCTATTACCACGATTGCCTTAAAAGCAATTGAGGATTTTTTTGGCAAGGTGGGCTTGATCTATTTTGATGCACACCCAGATTTTGTATCGTCTACGACTGATTATTATGGCTCAGTCATAACAGATTCCATCAAATGTATAGATTTTGGCCAAAGCATGATGATAGGCATCAGATCAGCTGAACCTGAAGAACTAGTAAACGCAGGCAAAACAAATCTAGAGCTTGTTACCCCTATTGATGTTAATGAACTTGGAATATCAAAAATTGCTGATAGGGTCAAATCCAAAGACAATAAAGGCAAAAGGTATATTTCAATTGATCTTGATTGCCTGGATCCTGCTTTTGCACCTGGAGTTTCCGTACCATCGCCGTGCGGTCTTTCTAGTATAGATTTGATATGTCTTTTGAAACTAGCAATTTCCTCTGGAATTGTTGGACTTGATATTGTAGAATTTTCACCAGATTTTGATGTCAATAACATAACAGCTTCTTTGGTTGCCAGGATTTTATTAGAGTCGATAGCATCCATCAAAATGTCTAGAATATAAAAACAACAATTAAAATATTAATTGTGTTTAAGAAATACTGGTTTAAATTATCCAATAATTATAGATTTACCATATAAAAAAATTGATAGTTTATGGATGCAGCTATATTTTACGGTCCGAATGATATTCAAATTAAGTATATAGATTTAAGAGAAAAAAAGTCAAATGATAATTACCTTTTAAAAGTATTAGCGTGTTCGGTATGTAGCTATGATGTCCGAACTTTTAGAAATGGACATTTCAAAGTTACTCCACCAATGATTTTGGGACACGAAATCTGCGCTGAAACGGTTGATGAGTAT